>JAFTMP010000061.1 GCA_017452335.1 Clostridia bacterium | reverse complement strand
GTTTACGTACTTGAAAATGGGGCTCTTTTCCCCTTCAAAGTGCAGAGCGTTCCAGCCGATGTGGGGAATCTTTAGCCCTGCGGGAATGACCTCCGAAATGGGGCGCACTTCGCCCCCGATCAGCCCAAGACCTCTATGCTCGCCGTATTCAAGGCTCCTTTCAAGAAGCATCTGCATGCCAAGACAAATGCCCATCAGCGGCTTGCCACGCCCTGCCTCTTCGGTAAGCAGATCAGCAAGACCCGAGGAAAAAAGCTTCTTTGCCGCATCGCCAAAAGCGCCCACGCCGGGAAGCAAAATACGATCGGCATTTTTAATTTCATGTTCATCGGCAGTGATTTTCACCTGCGCGCCGATGGCTTCAAAGGAACGGTGCAGAGAATAGAGATTGCCCACGCCGTAATCAACAATGGCGATCATCACAGCACCCCTTTCGTGGAAGGGATATCATTTTCAAAGCCCGCTTCAAGGCTTACCGCCTTACGAAGCGTCCTGCCGAAGGACTTGAAGGTTCCTTCAATAATGTGGTGGCTGTTTTTTCCCGCAAGCTGCTTGATGTGCAAGGTGCATCCTGCGTTTCGCACAAAGGCAAGGAAAAATTCCTCCACCAACTCGGTGTCAAAGCTGCCTACCTTCTCGGTGGGGATCTGCAGGTCAAAGCCCAGATAGGGTCTACCCGAAATATCCAGCGCCGTTAAAATGAGGCTCTCATCCATGGGCAGGGTGGTGTCGCCGTAGCGCACGATCCCTCTCTTATCGCCCAGTGCTTCCTTTAAGGCAAGACCTAAGCAAAGGCCGATATCCTCCACGGTGTGGTGGTCATCCACGTAAGTATCGCCCTTGCAGGAAAGGGTCAGATCAAATCTGCCATGCCGTGAAAACAGCGTAAGCATGTGGTCAAGAAAGCCGCATCCGCTGTCGATGGTGCTCTTCCCCGTTCCGTCAAGATCAAGGGTTAAGAGAATGTCGGTCTCTGCCGTTGTTCTTTTTATCGTAGACTGTCTCATGCCCGTTCTTCCTTTTCCTTCAAAATTTCTCTTGTTGCCTGCAGGAACGCATCCATTTCCTCATCGCTTCCGACGGTGATGCGGTTATAATCCTTCAAGCGCGGCGTTTCAAAGTGGCGCACCAGCACCCCTTTTTCCCGCAGACTCTTATAAAATGCCATGCCCGAAAGTCCCTCTTTTTTGGCAAAGAGGAAGTTGGTAAGGGATGGGATCACCTCAAAGCCCAGCTTTTCCAATTCCTTTGCGGTACGGGCTCTGGTTGCAATGATCTTTTTGCAATTTTCCTTGGTATATTCTTCGTCCTCCAGCACCCCGATGCCTGCCGCCATGGTCATGCGGTTGATGTTGTAGGGGTTGGTGGAGTTTCGAAGGGTATGCAGATCGCCGATCAGCGCGGCGTTTGCCACACCGTAACCAAGGCGCGCCCCTGCCATGGAGCGGGACTTGGAAAAGGTGCCCGTCACCAGTAAATTCTCATATTTGTCAATCAGTGAAACGGCGCTCTGTCCCCCAAAATCCACGTACGCCTCGTCGATCACCACCACTCTGTCGGGGTTGGAGGAAAGGATCCTCTCTATATCCGAAAGAGAAATGGCAAGACCGGTAGGCGCGTTGGGATTGGCGATGAACAGGGTGTGGGATATTTTGCAAAATTCCTCAACGGGCAGGGTGAAATCCTCATTCAGAGGAATTTCAAGATAAGCAATGCCGTTGAGCTCTGCAAACACCGAATAAAAGCCATAGGTAATATCGGCAAAGGCGGCGGGGTGCTCTTTATCGCAAAATGCCATAAACGCAAAATTCAACACCTCGTCCGAGCCGTTGCCCATCAGCACGTTTTCACTTTTCACCCCCAGCACCTGCGCCATTTTGTTGACAAGCGCACTGCAGGTGGGGTCGGGATAGAGCTGTAACAGCTCCACTTCCCTTTTTGCTCCCTCCTGTGCCTTTGGGGAAGGGGGGAAGGGCGATTCATTGGTATTTAACTTGATGAAAGTCCGTCCCTTGGGCTGTTCTCCCGGGGTATAGGGAACAAGACTTTCGTATTTTTTTGAAAAAAATCTGCTCATAATCATCAATCATGGCTTTCGCTTGCGAAAGCTTCCTTTTCTGGGGAATTGGGGCAGTGCTCCCAAAAGCTCTTTACTCTTTTTCAAGACGGACCACCGCGCTCTTGGCATGTGCCGTCAAGCCTTCCTTTGAGGCAAACAGTGCCACCTTTTGTGCCACGTCTGCAAGGGCATCGGCAGTGAAATAGGTATACTGGGTCTTCTTTACAAAATCATCTACCGACAAGGGGCTGGAAAAGCGTGCAGTTCCGCCCGTGGGCAGGGTGTGGTTGGGTCCTGCCAAATAGTCGCCCAGCGCCTCGGGGCAATTTCTGCCCATGAAGATGGAGCCTGCATGGCGGATGGCATCTAAATAATCAAAGGGATTGTCCACGCACAGCTCTAAATGCTCGGGGGCGATCTCGTTGGAAATGTCAATTGCCTTCATTAAATCGTCTGCCACGATGATCTTGCCGTTTGCGTCAATAGACTCCCTTGCAATCGCGCTTCTCTCAAGCAGGGGGATCTGCTTTTCGAGCTCTTCGCTGACCGCCTTTGCAAGATCATAAGAATCGGTAACCAATACAGCGCTTGCCAGCTTGTCATGCTCTGCTTGAGAAAGCAGATCTGCGGCAACGTGGCGGGGATTGGATTTCCCGTCTGCCACAATGAGAATTTCACTGGGTCCTGCGATCATGTCAATGGACACCTGCCCGAACACCTGCTTCTTTGCTTCTGCCACAAAAGCATTTCCGGGACCCACGATCTTGTCAACGCGGGGAATGCTCTCTGTTCCATAAGCAAGAGCGGCAATTGCCTGCGCACCGCCCACCTTGAAGATCTTATCCACTCCTGCGATCTTTGCCGCGGCAAGGATCACGGGATTGACCTTTCCTTCTTTATTCGGAGGGGTCACCATCACCACTTCCTTCACCCCCGCGATCTTTGCGGGAATGGCATCCATGAGCACCGTGGAGGGGTATGCCGCCGTGCCGCCGGGCACGTACAGTCCCGCACGGTCCACAGGGGTCACCTTTTGACCCATCACCACGCCGGGACGGTCGTTGAGGATAAAGCTGTTGCGCACCTGCTTTTCATGAAAAGCGGTGATGTTTTCTTTTGCAAGGCGCAAAACCTGCAAAAATTCCTCGTCTACCTGCGCAAACGCCTCATCTATCTCTTCTTTGCTCACCTGCAGACGCTCCAGCTTGGCACCGTCAAAGCGGGCGCAGTATTCAAGTACCGCTTCATCCCCCCGCGCCTTGACATTTTCAATGATCTGCGCCACCGCTTCTTCCACATTCACCTTGGGAATGGCTCTTGCGAAGATCTCGCTGTTTGACACTTCCCCATATTTCAAAATCTTAATCATACCGCGCCTCCGCACTGTTTTTTCATTTCATCCATGATCCGCGTGATCTGCTCGGTCTT
>JAFTMP010000060.1 GCA_017452335.1 Clostridia bacterium | reverse complement strand
CACAGGCATCTTTTCTTCCCTGCTGTAACTGCACACCATGCTCATTAACGGGAGAAGAGCGCGCCAAGGGACTTTCATGCTTCTCACGTCGTTCAAGCATCTCTGCACTTGAAATGCCGTCCGCTCCGCCGATAGCATTGACCCCGCGGGGATTTCGTTCCATCTCTTCCCTCTCTGCGCGTTTTATGATCTCGTATCTTTTTTCTTTCATACTGTTCTCCAAGGTAAAGTACTTCAAGAACAGTATAGTCCAAACGTGAGACTCTTATACCAAAAAACTATTAGAGCTCTTCCGCTTCCCTTGACCAAAGAGCCGCACACGCATCGGAGGGCATCTTCAGTCCGGATCTGGGTGAAAGGGACACCGTGCCCACTGCAGGTCCGTCAGGCATGCAGGAGCGCTTGAACTGCTGGGTAAAGAAGCGGCGATAGAAGGTCTTCAACCACTTTTTGATCGTCTCTTCATCGTACACATCTGCCCATGCCGCAAGACACATGCGGTAGATCTTTCCAGGCGTAAAGCCATAGCGCAGTGCATAGTAGATAAAGAAGTCGTGCAGATCGTAAGGTCCCACATTATCCTCTGTCTTTTGCGCGATCTCTCCCTTTTCATCGGGAGGAAGAAGCTCGGGGGAAACAGGAGTATCCAAAATATCAAAGAGCGTCTTTGCAACCGCCTCGTTGTCGCTTTCCGTGGCAAAGTAATTTACCAGATAACGCACAAGCGTTTTGGGAATAGCGCCGTTCACACCATACATAGACATCTGATCTCCGCTATAGGTGCACCAGCCAAGGGTCAGCTCGGAAAGGTCACCCGTCCCGATCACGATACCGCCTGTCTGATTGGCAATATCCATCAAAATTTGAGTACGCTCTCTTGCCTGGCTGTTTTCATAGGTGATATCCGTTTTGGTGATATCATGACCGATATCCGCAAAGTGCTGTGTCACGGAAGGTACGATGGAAACAGTACGAAGCGACACCCCAAGCTCCTCACAAAGAGTCACCGCGTTATTTTTGGTTCTGCTGGTCGTGCCAAATCCGGGCATAGTCACGCAAAAAATTTGCTTGCGATCCTTTTTCATCAAATCAAAGGCACGCACCGTAATCAGCAGTGCCAACGTGGAATCAAGACCGCCCGAAATACCAAGCACCGCCCCGCATCCGATATGGGAGAGTCTTCTCTTTAGCGCTCTTGATTGGATATCCACGATCTGAGCGCAACGCTGTGTCAATTCATCCTTATCTGACGGAATAAAGGGTCTGCGGGCAATCGCGGGAAGCTCACAAAGGGAGAGCGGCATATCAAAATCAAGATTCAGAACATCGGTGGCAACACAAGGCGTCGAGGTCTCCTTCTGACGCTCACTCCAAATGCACTGCAAATCCACTACTGCCTGGGCGCAAGCATTACCAAAGGGCTTATTTTCCGCAAGAATCTTACCGCAAGAGGCAATGAGCTCATATCCCGAATAAACACCGTCCGTGCTGGACTCTCCTTCACCGCTACCCGACAAAACATACACGCATTGATGCTTTGCAGAGCATGCCTGCGCCAGCAGCTTTTGATAATCACTTGCACCCACGATCTCGGGGTACGCGGTGGGGTTTAAGATCACCGTAGCACCGGCGCGACAAAGGAGCTCAGAAGCGCTAAAGGCACTTCCTGTTTCAATACCGATACGCATTTCAGGCATATTTAAACATGTAAAAATCAACTTGGTGCCGAAATTCACGCATCCGCCGTATAGATCAAAGACCATGGTCACCCCATCAAAAGCAGGGGTAAAATAACGGGATTCTTCAAAAGAGAGCGCACCTTTGGGCACGATCCCAAGCAGTGCTCCGCCATAAACGGCAGCGGTCACATTATAAAGCTTGCCCATGTGAAGATAGGGGAAGCCCACCGTGAAAAACACATCAAGCTCTGCGGTTTGCTCCACCAGATCTGCAAGCTCACTCTTAGCACCGTCAAGTAGTGTTTTTTGAAAAAACAGATCACCACATGTAGCGCCTGTCAACGATAGCTCGGGAAAGCAAAGGATCTTGACTCCTTTTTCCGAAGCAATTTGAATTTCATTAAAAATTTGCTCTTTGTTGTATGCACAATCACCTACACGAAGAGAAGGGGCGCAGCTCGCCGCTTTGACAAAACCGTGGATCATAAAGATATCCTCACTTTTTTTCAAATACCTATTTACAAAATGTAAAATTAGGTGTAAAATAATGCATGTATAGTATAGTACTATTTTAAAATTTTGTCAAGAAAAAAGAAGAGATTTACAGGAGATTTTAAAAATGAAACAGACGTTTTGGAGCGAAAACTATACCATGCTTTGCGATTTCTACGAGTTGACCATGGGAAATGGCTATTTCAGTTCCGGAAAAAAGGATCAGATCTGCTATTTTGATATGTTTTTCAGATCCGTGCCCGATGGCGGCGGATTTGCCATTGCCGCAGGTCTTGAGCAGGTGATCGACTATATCGAAAACTTGAAGTTTACCGACGAAGATATTGAATTGCTTGCTTCCAAGGGTTGTTTTAGCGAGGAATTCTTGGAGTATCTGCGTGGTTTCCGCTTTACAGGCGATATTTGGGCTGTTCCCGAAGGAACTCCCATTTTCCCGGGAGAACCCATTATTACAGTACGCGCTCCCGCTATCGAAGCGCAGTTCATCGAAACCTATATTCTGCTGGTCATCAACCACCAGTCCCTTGTAGCAACCAAGTCTAACCGTATCGTGCGTGCGGCAAAGGGCAGACCCGTTTCGGAGTTTGGCTCCAGACGCGCACAGGGCGCTTCCGGTGCAATTTTAGGTGCACGCGCCTCCTACATTGCAGGATGCTCTTCCACTGCTTGTGCCATCGCAGAAAAGCTCTACGGCGTGCCTGCAGGCGGCACCATGGCGCATTCCTGGGTGCAGATGTTTGACACCGAATTTGAGGCATTTGACACCTACTGCGCCGCCTATCCCGAAAATGCGACCCTGCTGATCGACACCTATAATGTACTGAAATCCGGCTTGCCCAATGCAATCAAGGCATTTAAAAAGCACGGCATCACCAACTGCGGCGTACGTATCGACTCGGGCGATATTACTTATCTTACTAAAAAGGTTCGTGCCATTCTTGATGCAGAAGGACTACCCAATTGTAAAGTGGTCGCTTCCAACTCTCTTGATGAATACATTATCAGAGATCTGCTTCTGCAGGGTGCGTGCATTGATGCTTTCGGCGTAGGTGAAAGACTCATTACCTCTAAGTCTGATCCCGTTTTCGGCGGTGTATACAAGCTGTGCGCTGTTGAAAATGCAGACGGAAGCATTCGTCCTAAGATCAAGATCTCCGAAAACCCTGCAAAGATCACCACACCTCATTTTAAGAAGGTATACAGACTCTTTGAAAAGGAAAGCGGCAAGGCGGCGGCAGACCTGCTTTGCGTGCACGATGAAGTCGTTGACGACAGCAAGCCTTTGACCATTTTCCATCCCCACTATACTTGGAAAGAAAAGACCCTCACCTCCTTCGTTGCCAAGGAATTGCTCCAGCCCATCTTCAAAAACGGCGTTTGTGTGTATGATCGTCCTTGCACCGAAGAGATCCGCAAGTACTGCTTAGAGCAAATTGATCTGCTTTGGGATGAGGTAAAGCGTTTCGACAACCCGCATACCTACTATGTCGACCTTTCCCGCCGTTTGTGGGAGATCAAGCATGATCTGCTTCGTCAAAGAAGCAAGGGTTGATTCCCATATTAAAAAAACACTAAAACAGGCTTTTATGAATGGAAACACATTCATAAAAGCCTGTTTTCTTGCGTCTATTCCTTTAGATCGGAAAGCAATCGCTCTATGTAAAGATCATGCAAAGGAAGATCGGTCAGCTCATAAATCATTCTGGAGCCGACCACATCTTCAATC
Organism: Clostridia bacterium; assembly: GCA_017452335.1. Taxonomy (GTDB): domain Bacteria; phylum Bacillota; class Clostridia; order Oscillospirales; family CAG-272; genus UBA11512. Next base: position 14,732 of record JAFTMP010000060.1, on the reverse strand, counting down.
TCATTTAAAAGAGGTCTTCCCTCTTGATCAAAGGTAAAGTCTATCCCCACATAAAAGGGCGAAAGACGTTTATTTACCAGATCAATAATGCGCATCATCTCGTCACAAGGCGTGTATGCACAAACCTTACCGCCAAGGGAAAAATTACTGCGTACATCCCGATCAGAACTACGCAGTGCCGCAAAAAGCACTTCTCCTGCCAAAAGATAGACACGCACATCTTTTCCGGGCGTAACCATTTTTTGAAGAAGAAACTCTTTTAAATCAAACTGATTCCCGGCGCGGCGTGCATCCTCCAAGCTGTAAACCGGAAAAACCTCACTGCCGCCATGACCATCTGCGCTTTTCAAAACACCCGGGTATTCAAAACAGTCAGTAATACCGTTTTGACGATTGTAAAACCAAGTATCTGCCATTGGAATACCGGCATCAGAAAAATAGAGATGCGTCTTTCTTTTGTCATTGCAAACATCGGAAACTGAAAAAGAATTGTACACCCGCACTCCGCATTCTTCAAAAAAGTGATTCAACAGCGGAAAAATAGTACGGACGATCACAAAATCCGGCAGTTTCACAGATTTACCGTCCATTAAAACGGTCTTTCGCCCTTCTTTTACGCCAAAGGACAGCGTGGTCGTATTGATAAACTCCAAATGCACGCCGCGCTTTTCTGCACTGTGGCACAGTTCTCTGATAAACCAAGCATTTCGTTTTGCGCCGATATCATCATAGATCAGCCAACCATGCATGAAACTCACGACCTTTCCGTAAAGAGTATGCTTTCCAAAATTTTGTCAGCCAAATTTACACCCGTGGCTTCCAGCGTGCTTTTAAAATGAGGGCTGGCGTTTACTTCACATACGATCGGACCGTCTTTTCCAAACATCACGTCCACCCCCGCAAAATACGCACCCACTGCTCTTGCCGCATCAATTGCCGCATTTACATAATCTGCATCGGGAACAAACGCCCTCATTTTTCCGCCGTTGGTGATATTGGAGCGAAAATCGTCATCGTTGTAACGCAACATGCACCCCTGCATCTCTCCGTTTACAATGTTGATGCGTAAATCTCTGCCTACGCTTGTCTTGATAAACTCCTGCAGGATCACTTCATTTCCGCCGCAACGATCCAGTATATCACAAGCATCCGCTCTATTCTGTGCCAAATACACCTGCGCACCAAAGGATCCGCACCGCTGCTTGATCACCATTGGATAGGACAGAAATGCTTCTGCGCGATCAAGAAAGTCTTTGGTGCAGTACCCGATATTGGTGTAGGTCTTAGGCGCAATCAACGTTTTGGGCATCGGAATGTTCATTTCTGAAAGCGCTTGTGCAGTGAGTGCTTTGTCATCACAAAGAAGAATCGCTTGTGAAGAATTGTAGCAACGCATGCCCGATTTCTCAAGTGCTAGGCAAAGAGGAACATCCTTATCCCAAAACAAGCAAAAATCAGCTGATAACTTGTTCTGCTGTCCCACAGGAGAAAACAATTCTCCCGAAGTGTACACATCAAGAGTACAGCCCATACGACCTGCCGCTTCTTCCAAAAAAGAATACAACTCTCCGAACTTGGTGGTATTCAAAAAGCTGTTTACCACCAAAATTCCACTCCGCTTTTCAGACACGCCTTTCACCTCCGTGCTCGATCAATACCCCAGTTCCTGTAAATGAACAACCTCTGAACCGGAAAGATGATATTGCAATACCGTTTCAAAATCATACCCTAATAGGCAAAGATCCCAAATACCGTACTGGGAAAATCCAATTCCGTGTCCCCAGCCCCGTCCTTCAAAGATAAACTTTCCATCCGCTCCGGATAGAGTCACAGACTCCATTTTACAAACGATCTCTGCGTTTAAAATGTCGGGCAAGCCTGCCCGGTTTACCATAATGTGACCGGAAGATTTTAAAACCTTCAAATTGTAGTCGCTCAAATTCAGCGTTTGCGCTCCATTAGAAAAGAGTACGCTATTACCGCTTGGCGGCACGGATATTGCCGTTTGATTTCCAAGAATCGCCTGCAAAGACGAGATTGGCAAGTAATCCTCTCCATAGCCGCTATACCCGTCGGAATAAATCGAGGGAAAACAATCCAGTGAATATTCGGGGCGTTGTACGGTTTGACCGTTCACGCCCACCACAAAATTGGCGCTGTTCAATCCCAATTGCCGTCTGATGGTATCACTTCGTTTTACCGTCGATGTGTTTCCGTAAACATCGGTAAAGGTCATCTCGTAAACGTAGCAAGAGTTAGTACAAAAACGGTTAATCTTTACGTCCGCAATCGCGCCCTTTAGGGCACTGTGATTGGATTTCAATTTGTTGTAAAGTTCTTTTCCCGTATATTCCACATGCCACTCTGCTTCGGAGGTATACTTATCATAATCCTTATAGCGTTCCCAGGGGGTGGGCTTGGCACTAAGGTAAGGAATCACCGCAGAATACCATCCTTCGTCACAACTCACTGTGCTTCCCCCCGCAACAGCCGAATAATAAACCTGTGCAAGCTTAGAATTATAAGTCAGTACCAGACCTTCCGTTTCCTGTGCGGCTTGCAGGATCGTATCATTCACACGGTTATATCCTCTATACGCCTGACAGTCTGATTTATAGCAAACATCACTGTAAATATCGCCGTGACGCTGTCCGGAACGTACCGTAAAAGTTCGCACGATCACGGCAAATATTTTATGCGTTTCAAGAGGCCAGGTGGAGAAAATCTCTCTGGAAGCAACCCCGGGCACATAGGTCTCCAGGGGGAGCACATTGACCGTGATCAATGCATCCTCTCCCGAGGACACGATTCTGCGAAACTCAAAAATTCCCGGATAATAATAGGAACCGCTGGTGGTAAACGCCTCCTCATCAAGGGGCTTCACGGCAAGAGCTAAGGACTGATTGCTTGTAGAAAAGCAAAATAAGGTCTCCCCGCCCTGTGCGGAAAATGCCACCGAAGAGCCATCACAATCAAAAACACCAATATCCAATATGTACTGATCGGCACCGCTTTCTGCATTGATGCTGTTTTGTACTTCAATATCCAGCATAAATGCTTCCATCATCACAGCGGCTTCTTCATTTGAATCAAACGGACCCATGCGATAGCAAAAGCCGTCATGATAAGAAGGAATTAAGGGCATTCCATAACCGGACAACAGCACATCAAGAAGCATAACGGTGTTGGGATCCCTTAAATCCTTTACTGCATCGCCCACCTTCAAGGATTTCAATTCAATATAATACTTATTATCCAGATCTGCTCTGAAAGAAGACCGCGACGAGCTTCCAAGGGCTACAAACTCATCGGTGTTGCAGTTTATATATCCAAAGGAATACCCACCCGGGCAACTCATCGCATAGGAGGTATACCCCTCCTCCTCAAGGGTCAGCGCAACTCGTACCATCGGTTCCTTGTATTCTGCCGCTTCGTAAACATAATTCTCCGTACTTCCCTGTATAAACAGAAAGCCCGAAAAAATCATTAAAACAGCAAGAAGCAGCGAGGTGAATCTGCGCACTTTGCGGTCAAATTTTCCGTTTGACTGAAAGAAGTTCAAATTCTGTTCCTTTCACCTGAGCTTCTCTCAGGAATTTAAAAGAAAGCTGATCAGTCCTGTAAGACCGCCGCCAACCATCAAAAATGCCAAAACAAGGCAGAGCAAGCGTACTACCGTAGCAGTTTGACTGCTTTCATTCTTATGATTATTCGACCGTTTCAATGGTATATCCTCCTCTTACAAGCACCCACACGTCGGTATCGAGCGCCTGTATCGCGCGCCCGTCGTTGGCGTGGGGAATTATAACATAGTGATTTAACGGAATCTCTGTTCCGTTCAAAATCTGTGACCCGGTTGACGTATCAAGAATTCCCTGAGTTTCAAGAGGAGAATACACCACGGCATTTCCCCGCTCTACAATCACCTCAAGACATACTTGATTTTCGCCATACGGCACAAGCTTTTCTCCTGCCTGTAGCTTCACCGAAATAAACCCGGAAGCAGTAACCGTTGCAGTGGTACCGCCCCCTTCTTGCAAAAGCTTATTATAGCTTTCATTTAATGCCTCGTATTTTGCAAGAAGCGTATTATATCGGTTGTTTAAACTCTCAATGTCAGCATCCTGTTCGCTGTTTTCCTGGTTGATCAGCGGGAGAAGATAGTTCGTAATATAGTCCTCCGAAATCAGCACCAAGGGCGTTCCCGTGGTAGCTGCCGCAACACCGTAAAGTGCCGCGGGAAGAGACAGTCCAAGCAGCACTGCAAGAATAACAATAACAGCACGCTTGCCCTTTTTCTGTTCGCTCATCTTCATGATCCTTTCTGATTGAAAAATTAAACGTATTCTCCTTTGGCAGGATCCGGTCCATCAACGGCTACACCCGATGCGGGGACCTTCAACTTCCTGTAGGATTTTGTTCCTGCATAGTGCTCCACATCATTGGTTGCAAAAATAACCTTGGCACCCTTTTTAAGTGACATCATCACAGTACCCGATGCAGTACGCGTGCTCTTTTCCGCAATCAGTGCACTTGAAATTTGTATCGCACGGCTGTCAGAGGAAAAGAGTGTTAATTCAAAGGGAGCATCCTCTCTGAAAACTGCAACAATGGGAGAAGCTGTTGAAAATGCGCCGGTAAGTTTTCTTCTTGCGCTCTTTGTCTCATAAGCAGAAAGAGGAATCTTTACTGCCTTTCCGTTTTCAAAAACAAAGATCACCTTGGTATTTTCGTTACAAGTAGCCAGGTCGATCATATAAATGCAGTTTTCATTCTTGTCAAAGCCAACCTTTGCCGAAACATAATCTCCGAGCACCGAAGACTTTTTTGCTTCAAAATCATCTGCCTTGCATTTATAGCACTTTCCTGCATCGGAGAAGAACATCAACTCATCGCTGTTTTTGCCGTCAAAGCTCAGCAACAGCCTGTCTCCCGACTTCATCGCCTGCTCGTCATTACCGCGGATCAGCGATTGCTTTGTGATCTTCTTAAAATACCCTTCCACGGTGAAGACCATACGCACATCGTAGTTTTCCACGACCTTTTCTTCCACATACTCGGTTACTTCGTGCTCGTAAATGATCTGTGTTTTTCTCTTTTGACCATACTTCGCTTTGATCTCCTGCAACTGGGCGATAATGTACTTTTTCAGTGCCTTTTCGCTGGAGATCAGCGCCTCGAGATCAGCGATCTGCTTTTGAAGCTCCTCGATCTCCTTCACCTTTGACAAAATATATTCTCTGTTCAAATGACGAAGCTTGATCTCCGCAATATACTCCGCCTGTACCTCATCAATAGAGAACCCCTGCATCAAATTGGGAATCACATCTTTTTCAAGCTTTGTTTCCCGAATGATACGGATCGCCTTGTCAATATCCAAAAGAATTTTGCCAAGACCAAGCAACAAATGCAGTTTTTCCTTCTTTTTCTCCAAATCGTAGGTCAGTTCCCTCTTTAAGCACGTCATGCGGAACTTGATCCATTCGTTCAAGATCTCAATAATGCCCATCGTACGGGGCACGCTGTCGATCAGCACGTTGAAGTTGGCAGAAAAACTATCCTCAAGAGGCGTAGTTTTGAAGAGCTTGCTCATCAAGCGGTCGGGGTCCACGCCCTTTTTCAGGTCGATCGTCAATTTAAAGCCCGACAAGTCGATCTCATCACGCACATCCACAACTTCCTTCAGCTTATCCTGCTTGATCATTTCGGTCATTTTCTTAATAATGACTTCAATGGTCGTAGAATAAGGAATTTGGATTACGTCAATACAGTTTGCCTGCTTGTCGTATACGTAACGTGCTCGAACCTTGATACCGCCAATACCGGTACGGTATACCTCAGTGAGTGCTGCTCTGTCATAAAGATAATTTCCGCCACCCGGAAAATCGGGGGCTTTGATGATCTCCAGCATACGATCCACGTCGGTATGGGGATTTTTTAATAACTCAATGGCACCATCGCAAACCTCTGCCAAATTGAAGGGACAGATCCTGCTTGCCATACCTACGGCAATACCATTGTTGGGTGTTACCAAAATGTTGGGAAAGGTGGTAGGCAAAAGCGTAGGCTCGGTCATTGTACCGTCATAGTTGTCCACCATATCCACTGCGTTTTTGTCAATTCCTTTAAAGAGCTCCGTACAGAATGGATCCAAGCGCACCTCGGTATAACGCGGTGCGGAATACACGGTATCGGAGCTATACTGTTTTCCAAAAATTCCTTTACTGTCCACAAAGGGATGTAACAATGTTTCATTATCTCTGGTCAAACGCACCAGTGTCTCGTAAATTGCAGCATCGCCGTGGGGATTAAGGCGCATGGTAGCACCAACCACATTGGCAGATTTGGTTCTCGGTCCCGACATCAACCCCATTTTCAGCATAGTATAAAGCAGCTTTCTGTGAGCCGGTTTGAAGCCGTCAATTTCAGGGATCGCACGGGAAATGATCACGCTCATTGCATAGGGCATGTAGTTCGTTTCGATCGTCTCTACGATCTGCTGGTCTCTGATAGGGGCATCCTGCTGTTTCACAGGTTGTTCTTTTATAGACTTCTTTTTTGCCATATTATTGTTCCTTTACTTTTTTCACGGTAAATCCCGCCGCCTTGGCAAGTCGGTTATATACCGCCAGCCCCACGCCATCCTTTTGCGGTTTGGGGGCATAGATCGTTTTTACATGTTCTCTTCGGTCAAATTCACGAAGACAAGCAAAAAGCCGCTGCGCTTCTTCTTGCTGGTTTTTTCCGTAAGAGATCACATTCTTTCCGGAAAGCGCATAAAACTGCTCATCTGAACAGAGTAGCCCGATCTCTGCTTTTTCCTGCTGCTCCTTCATGAATGCAAGGATATCCTCTTCACTGCCCTCCAACAGCACAACCTGTGCCTTGGGCGCATAGTGTCTGTATTTCATTCCGGGTGCCAGCGGACGTTCCCCTTCAAGAAGCGGTCTTTCAAGGCTGGGGTCAATGGTCAATTCTTCACAAAAACAAGAAAGCATTTCCGGAGTGATCGCACCCGGGCGCAGAAGGGTCAAATGCTCTCCATCTATTGATACGATGGTAGATTCCACACCGATCTCGCAAGAACCACCTGCTACAATCATATCAATCCGTCCGTCTAAGTCCTCAATAACGTGCTCCGCCTCGGTTGGGCTGGGTCTGCCCGAAGTGTTGGCAGAGGGGGCAGCAATGGGAAAATCACATCTCTTTAAAAGCGCACTTGCCACCGGATGGGCAGGAACACGCAACGCCACCGTATCAAGTCCCCCCGTGACACGATCGGGAACGATCTCTTTTTTTGGTAAGATCACCGTCAAAGGACCCGGCATAAATGCCATAGCAAGCTTATAATACATGGGACAGGTATACGCATATTTTTCTGCTTCATCGGCAGAAGCAAGATGCAAGATCAACGGATTGTCCGTAGGTCTGCCCTTCGCCGCGTAGATCTTGTCCGCGGAGTCTGTACACAAACCATGCCCGCCAAGACCGTATACCGTTTCAGTGGGAAATGCCACCAATCCCCCGTTTTTTAAAACAGAAGCAGCACGAGAAAGCGCAGATTCTGTGGGACTATAAATAATTTCTGTTTTCATCGTCTACTCCTTTCTCTTTGCAAAATATCTCTCTTATATCATACTACATTTTGATGATTTTGTAAAGAGATTTTTTGCTGTTTTTCCTCAAAAAAGCACCTTGGATCAAAACAACCTATACTCTTTTTTATGGCAAAAGTACCTGGTTGCTCTAAACAAAAAGCCTCTCCTGCTTAAAGCAAAAGAGACTTTTCGTTACATAAATTTTTTTGAAAAAGGATTTGCACAAGCAAGGCAAATCGTTGTGCCCAATAATGCTACACCTGCCCACACAGACAAGGTAAACGACCACCCAAAGCGATCTGATAAAAGCGCCACACCGTATGTAGAGAGCGCACTTCCCACGTAAGTACAGGAGTTTAAAACGCCCGATACCGTGGATACTTTTCCCTTTCCTTTAAAAAAAGGTGGGATCATACAAATTAAAATCAAGTTTACGCCGTGCATACAGCCCGTCAGCATCGCAGAAAGCAGTACGGAAAAGAGCGCGCTTGAACCGGAAACAAAAAGAAGAGCACCTGAAGAAAGGAATCCAATCCCAAAAAAGAGACCTGCACAAACCATCGGGTTCTTTAACTTCTTTCTGTAAATAAACGAACAAAGCTCGAAGCAAAGAATACCGAATACCGGAAGCACAACGCCTGTTAAAATAGAGATCGAGCTTCCAAGATCATAGGTTTCGGAAATATAGGAGGGCATCCAAGTGGTAACCCCGTCACGAAGCAAGCCTTGCATCATGATTGACAGCATGATCCCGCCCATCAGCAAGAAGAACAGTATGCTCTTCTTTTCTTTTACAGTGTCCTTCGTTAAGGTAGTTTCTTTTTTCTTCACATTTTCTCTGGGAACATCTGTTGCAAAAAACTGCCAAATCGTAAGCATCGTTATTCCACAAAATGCCGAAAAGAAAAACACAAAACGCCAGCCAATCAAGGAAATAAAGAAAGGCGATACCAAATATACGATAATCGTTCCGATCGAGCTGCCCAAAGATACCTTGACACTGACTTTTTTGTAATCTTCCTCTGAAAACAGAGCTGTCATCAATCTGACAAGAGGAGGCCACATAAATGCCTGCGCAAAGCCATTGACGCACCAAACGATCAGCATTAGCCATGGGCTTTTGCAAAAGGGGATCAGCAGGTTCATCAGAACCGATGCACCAAGTCCTAAACTGAGCAGTTTTTTGGGAGAAAAAAAGTCTCCGCAAATTCCGCTGACGACCTGTCCTGCACCGTAAGTAATAAAGCTTCCCGTCAATGCCATGGAAAGCATCGTTTTGGTATAGCCTGTATCTAATACCATTTCTGCGATCACCGCACCGTAATTGATGCGGGTGATATAGCTGATCATATACATCACCGTAAACAACAGTGCCAAACGGTTTACCTGCTTTCGATCAGTGATCATGTTTTCCACTTCCCTTCTTTTCAACGCTGGAAGTATAGCACAGAAAAGGAAAACTGTCAAGAAGCAAACGTCAAATCCGCATGCTCTTCTTTCTTAAAAAACTGATCGTTGACAATCTTTATTCTCTATGGTACAATTAAAGAAAGAACAGATTTAAGGAGCACCCATGGGCACTTCCTTTTCAAGCATTCATCTCTATACCGAGCGTCCATTTTTCCTTTTAGGATTTCGCTTTTCCTCTTTTTCAAAGGGATGGCAGACCTGTATTGACGATTTTTCAAATAAAGATCCGGAATATCCTTATAAAGCGGCACAGTACATTTCCAAAAGCGTAAACGTCCCTGTGGTGTACTTTTCGGTTTTTGACAGCGAAAGCATTGCCCTTTCTCTTTTTCAAGGTGGGAAGACCGTGTGCCGTTATGACGAGACCGTTTTTTCAAGAAGCAAGAATCTTTATGGGATTCCGCCTCTTGTGGGATATGCGCAGGGAGAAAAAAGACGTCTTGCTCATATTCTATCCTGTGACAGCACCGATTTGAAGATTGAGCTTTTGGAGGAGTATTTCGGCGTATGTCTGCTGCCCTTCCCCGAATACTTTTTAGAGCGGCGCGAGGAAGAGCTGGAGCGCCGACGTAGTCGGGAAAAATACGACTCGTTTTTGGAAGAAGAACGGCAGCTTAGCGGAAATGCTGCGCCTATCAGCCTGTGCCTTGAAAAAAGTTTTCCGGGAAAACTCTTTCATAAGCGCTTTTTGGCGAAAAAAGATGAAAAAAAGGAACACTGCTTTCTTTTTGGCTATTCGTCCGATGATACCGACACCCTCACGCCCGTATGCTTTACAGGAACCGATCTTACGGCCATCAGCGAAGAAGAATTTGCCCAGGATCGTATCCCGCAGCATATAGATTGCGTGAGCCAATGTACCAAAACAGCTTATACCGATGGCAAAACCCATCTTTTTTTCCTGCAAAATGCACCGTGCGGCTTTGCAGGAAAGGACATGCAGCTGCCCGGAGACACCTATCCCGTGGCTTTTGATAACAAGGGTCGCTTGATCCTTGAAGGAAAAAACAGATTGTATTTCGTGGACGATACGTTGAAGATCATTGCAAGATGCGCTGTTCGGGGAAGCTTTGCCGACATCACAGGCGATCACATTTTGGTCGCCTCAGAATCCTCTTTTTATGCCTATTGCTACGATCCCAAGGCTTCGATCTACATTTACAAAATTACAGAACAAACGCCATAATGCATCAAAACGCCCTCGCGATAAGCGAAGGCGTTTTTGATATTTTACTCATTAAGGTAGTCTTCATAAAAAGGCATCAAGTATTTTGCTTCAAGGGATCTGCTCAGTCCTTTGAGGGTCTCGGAAGAAAATTTTCTCTCATGAAGGCACGTGAGTCTGAACTCCATATAGGTCTGCATTCCTGCCTCATTTCCAAAAGCCTTTGAAAAATCAGCATAGCGCCCGTTACGGATAAGGGTGATCATTTCTCTTGTTTGCTGATCATTGGAGTATTTTCCGTTCAAAAAATAATCATAGTAGACCGGCAAAACATCCTTGTGCGTATAGTACCCCATCAATTCCAGTGCCGCAGTGATCGCAGGAAGCTTTTCATCAGTTTCGCCTTTGAAAATGGCAAGCTGACAGTACTGCTCATTGCAGGGGGCACTTCGATAGCCAAGCGCCGGATCGTCGATGGAAAACTGTGCATGGTCAAAAAGCGGCAGAGGAAGCACATAAAAATCATCCTTCATTTCCGTAAGAGCCCCTTGAGCTTCAAATATGCTTCCGATGGCAAGAAGGGTCTTTCCTTTTGCAAACTGATTTAAGATGGTATTATCAGCCGAATAAGAATGTACTTCTACCTGCTCGGTGCTTAACAGCGCGCACATCTTTGCAAGCTTCTTGGCATTTTCCTCTGCCGTGAAGGTTGATTGCAGTTCTCCGTTTTGCGTGAGGTTGCTTAGCACAAAGCCACTTCCCGCAAGAAGACGGTCCACAGTTGTGTTGATCATCCGTTCTCCGTAGCTGAGAAGCAGATCGACCTCCCCGTTCTGTTTCTCGTCCGCTTCCAGTATTCGCGCCAGCTCCGCGATAAGATCCAGCGTCCAGTATCCGTTTTTCACAAGCTCATAAGGATCGCTGAGTCTGTTTGCAAAAGGTGATTCCTCAATTTCTTTGGCATAACTTTCCCAAAGACGGGCATTTACATAGGTCACTCCCAAATCTGCCGTGTAGGTCAAGTTCAGATCTCCTGTGATAAACCGATTTGTACCCTTATATGCCGTTGCTTCAAAGAGTACATCATCCCACCAAGGCGCTTGCGGGTTCAAATAAGAGTCTTGCGAAAGAGCGGACAGATCGTAAAAATTTCCCTTTACGCCCAAAGGCACCAGATCTCTTGCGGCGTTCATGACCACCACATCATATTTTGCCGATTTGCAAAGCAGCAACACCTCAGCGGGCAATGATTGCCATGTATAGCACTCGGTGCTGATTTTAATACCCAGTTCTTTTTCCACCTTCTCGTTTCTTTGCTTTAGTGCAATATTTACAGTCGCACTCGGATCATCTCCTTCTCCAGTAGCAATGGAGCGCAGGTTATCCGCCGCATCGTAAACAAGAAAACGAATTTCTTCTCCTTCAAACTTCTCTAAATCCTCTTCTTTGAATACAGGTTTTAAAGGATCAACGATCGGTGTTTCATTGGAAACAGATGGGGATGATGCCTCCAGCGACTCGCCATGTGATCCTTCTGACAGATGCTCTTGGCTTGGAGAAGATTGCACTTCTTGTGAAAACGACGAATCATTCGGCTGTGTATACGTGGGATCAACAGCCGAGCAGGCACATATACTGATGGTCATGCATAAAGTTAAAAACAAACAACAGCACTTTTTCATCAAATTACTCCTTTCTAAGCATATAACTCATAGATCATTTTTACAAATTTGCGCGGGATCGGAACAGTAAACGGATATCCCTCATGCACTATGCGCTCATCGTATACGACGATGCAATAAGGATCCACTTCTTCGTTTTTGAAAACAGGCAGATCAGCGGGAAAATAGATGGTTTGTGCATTCAAATCGACACGATAAAGAACCTCGCCTTCTTTCACTCTTCTCACCTCATTCGAGTCAGAAACAGCAATCTCACGTGTATGAAGCGCATTGATATACTCATCCATTTCTTCTCCTCGAACCGCGCGCCGGCTGTTTGGTACGGTTTGATCCTTCCCAATGTGATAAAGACAAACAGTTAATTTTTCGCTTTCCGTGGCAAAATCTTTATTACGCCAAGGCGCTTTTTCCTGTATTTCCTCACTGGGAAACAGATATGTGCTCTTCCCATACTCTACCACCGAAAGCTGCCCGCTATCGGAGTTAAAAATCAACAACTGTCCCTCAAAAGATCGTCCTAAGCGATAGCGGTCATACGCCGCTTGAAGACGCTTTAGCGGTTCTTCATTTTTTGGACGGTCAAGAAGCAATAGATATTGTCCTTTGGTAAGCATGTTCACATCCTTCACAAGCTCTAACTGATAATTCTCTCCCACATAAGCAAGCCCTCCGTCAAGAACAGCTATACGAAAAAGAGTGATATAGAAGATGGAACGAAGCGCCTGCTGATACGCCTGCCGTGCTTTGGTGTAGAGCATGTCAGTGTAGTCCATACGCAGTGTTTCATAAACACCATTCTCCATTCCCGAAAGAATGATATGCTCTGCATCACTGTACATTCTGATCGTATCCGCCAGCAAATACAGTGCCGCCTCATAGTTTAGCCCCTCAATCGTCTTCTTTTGGTGCCCCTCCAGCAGTTCCTTATATTGCTCCGTAGAAAAAAGCGTCACTGTTTCTTGATCATGGCTAATATGGGAATACCAAAACAAACGCTTCTTTAGATCCTGCTGTGACTGCGGTGCTCCGGTGGACGACATATTCAAGGTGTTTTTGATCGACTCAATATCCAAAAAATGTCTCTCGTATGTGCGCGGTGCCTCATTACCGAATACAAGCATCAGCATAGAGCCTTGTAAAAGCAGTGAGCATGTTAAAATTAAGGATAGTGCGATCACGACTGCCTTTATGCTTCCCTTCATACACATTCCTCCTTTCTGACTTGATCATATCAGCTTTTTTTAGACAACCTGTTTTCAATTGATCATCAAGTTGTAAATTTATTCTTGTTTTTCAAAGATAATGCTTGCTGTCGTACCTTGCCGCAATTCCGAACGGAAGTGCAGGGTTGCGCCGTGTAACTGCGCTATTTCCGCGCAAAGCGCCAATCCAAGTCCTGCCCCGCCGTCTTTTCGGCTCCTTGCCTTATCCGTTCTGTAAAAGGGCTCTGTGATGTGACTTAGCTGCTCCTGCGTCATGCCTCTGCCGTTATCGGATACATAAAAGCTCTGTTTTCCTTCTTCTTCCAAACAAGATAGCTCCACGCTTCCTCCGCTTTCACAGGCTTTCAGAGCATTTTCCGTTAGATTATAGAGAAGCATCCCCATTAAGTTTTCATCTGCCAGCAGTACAAAATCCTCGCCCTTGAAGCAAAGCGTCACACCTCTTTTTTCAGCGACGGACAGAAGCAGTTCCGATGTTTGCCGAACAAGCTTCATAGAACTACACTCCTTTTTTTCAAGCGTCTCCTGTCTGATCACCGCCATTTCAAGAATCTTTTCGGAAAGCTTAGAAAGCCTTTCAGATTCCAAAACAATACGCTGTGCCGCTTCCAACTTCGTCTCTTCATCCGCCGCCGCGTGCGCAACGAATTCAGCATAGCCCTTGATGCTTGTCAGAGGCGTGCGGATCTCATGCGCCATGTTATCCACCAGCCTGCGGTTCTTTTCTGCCTGCACATGCAAGGCATGGGTGCGGTCATTCACCTGTCCCGTCATATAATTAAAGCTTCGCGCCAGATCCGCAAATTCATCCCGCCCCTTTTCCTCAATATGAACGGAATAGTCACCCTGCGCTATTTTTTTCGTGCTTTCCTTAAGCTTTTCAAGAGGGCGGGACATGGTCTTCATCATCAAAAAAAGTACCATGGCAAGAATTAAGGATATGCCTGCTGAAACAGCTCCAAAAATCAGCGCCATATTCTTGAACTCTTCGTCCAATGCGCCAATATCTTTTCCATAGCACATTTGATACTTGCCATCACACAGCGCGGTTGAGATGATCAGATATTTATTACCACCAAGATTTTTGCGCACGATGCTGTTGTTTTCTATATTGGGCAATTCTTCATCAAAAAAAGAATAAGTTGTCTTCTCACCTTCCGTAAAGCAAAGAAAGATGCCGCGTTTTTTATAGTAGCTGCCATAGGATTGGATCAAAAGCGACGGACTGCTCCCTTGTGCCCCTTGAGCATACAAGTCCGCATAGTCTCTTTCGAAGGATTCTGCAATATAGTACTGTTCTGCAGTGAGCGCCTCTTCAAGAGCTTTTGCATTTCTGTCATAGGTATAATACGCCAAGGATAAAATGCCTACGTTCAGACAGATCAAAAAAAGCAGCAAGGTAAAAATATAAATTTTTTGCCAAAATCTCGTTTTCATTCAATTCAACCTTCAAATTTCTAAGCGGTATCCCATTTTGTATACCGTCTTGATGCGATCCTTCAATCCCAGCTTTTGTCTTAGATGCTGTATGTGCACATCCACCGTTCTGGTATCGCCCTCATAGTCGAACTCCCATACCAAATTGATCAGCTTT
>JAFTMP010000059.1 GCA_017452335.1 Clostridia bacterium | reverse complement strand
TTCATATTCGTAATCAATATGGCAGAAGGCACAGCCCCCGCAGGAGGGGAAGGCATCACAGCTTTTTTCTCTGCGGAATTCCGAGAGGTAAAGCAGTTCTTCCCTTCTTGCAACGTAATAGCTGCCTCCGTCCTTGATGACCTTGGCGCGGATCTTCTCACCCGTTACCGCCCCTGCCACAAAAACTGCCTTACCCTCAACATGCCCCACACCGTGCCCGAGGCTGTTCATATCGGTGATCTCAAGCTCAAAATAGTCGTTCTTTTTCATAGTTCTATAATCATGGCTTTCGTAAACGAACGCCTTCCTTTCTTAGGGAATTGGGGCTGTTTTTGCCCCGCAATGCACAAAAACATAATTTTGAAAGCGTGATCTTTCAAAACTTATAACATTCACTTTCATTTTTTCGGAATAAAAGGCAAAAAGCGCCCCAAAGGATGCCCCTTGGCGCGCTTTTTATCGGGCACGCCAAAAGGCTTTGGTGTGTCCTTATCTGATTTCCACGTCAACGCGTCTGCCGCACTTTCCTGCAGCCGACTTCATTACAAGACGGATGGACTTTGCAATCTTTCCGTGCTTGCCGATGACCTTGCCCATATCGTCGGGGGCAACGCTGAGAACCAGGACCAAATCATTTCCGTCCTGCTCTTCGCTGACAACCACCTCTTCAGGCTTGTCCACGATACTGCGGGCAATGTCTGCCAATACTTTCTTCAAGTCCATTCGACAACCTCCTTGTTAAAAAAGGGGGTCAAATGATTTCGCTTTTCTTCAGCAAAGACTTTACAGTCTCGGTGGGCTGTGCACCGTTGTTCAGCCAGTTCTTTGCCTTTTCAGCGTCGATCTTCACCTCAGCGGGATTGGTCATGGGGTTGTAGTAACCGATCTCCTCGATGAAGCGGCCGTCTCTGGGGCATCTGGAATCTGCAACAACTACACGGTAGAAGGGTGCCTTCTTCTGACCCATTCTTCTCAGTCTGATTTTTACTGCCATTTTTGTATTCCTCCGAAAATAAATGTTTTTTGTTTTTAATTTTTTTATTTTTCATAACCGGCTGTGCCGATTTAGTGAACAATTTTTAGAATTTGAAGTTCTTTCCGAACATCTTTTGAAGCTTCTTGTTGCCCTTGGCACCTGTGAGCTCCTTCATCATCTTTTTGGTCTGCTCAAATTGCTTGATGAGCTGGTTGACCGCCTGCACGCTGTTGCCCGATCCTGCCGCGATACGCTTGCGTCTGGAAGCGTTTAGCAGCTCCGGCTTTTTACGCTCTGCGGGGGTCATGGACTGAATGATCGCCTTCATGCGGTCAAGTTGCCGCTCGTCGATCTGCACATCCTTTAAGTTTGCAGAAAGACCGGGGATCATGGAAAGAAGCTGTTCCATAGAGCCCATCTTTTTGATCTGCTCAAACTGATCCAAATAATCGTTGAGATCGAAGCTCTGCTCCCGCATCTTCTTTTCTAACTCTTCTGCCTGCTTGTCATCGTACGCCGCCTCTGCCTTTTCAATCAGCGAGAGCACGTCGCCCATGCCAAGGATTCTCTGTGCCATTCTGTCGGGATGGAAGGGCTCGATGGCATCTAACTTTTCGCCCGTACCGATAAATTTGATGGGCTTGCCCGTTACATACTTAACAGACAGTGCCGCACCGCCTCGGGTATCACCGTCAAGCTTGGACATCACAACGCCCGTTACATCCAGCAGGTCGTTAAACGCCTTTGCCACGTTTACCGCATCCTGACCGGTCATGGCATCCACCACCAGCAGAATTTCATGGGGATTCACTGCGTCCTTGATGTTCTTGATCTCGTCCATCATCTTCTCGTCAATATGCAGACGACCGGCGGTATCAATAAACACCATATCATGTCCGTGGCGCTCGGCATGCTCCATGGACTTCTTAGCAATCTCCACGGGATCGGTTCCCTCGGGCATGGTAAACACCGGCACGCCCAGATTTCCGCCTACCACCTGGAGCTGCTTGATCGCCGCAGGACGGTAGATATCGCAGGCTACAAGCAGAGGTCTTTTGCCCTTTGCCTTATACATACCCGCCAGCTTGCCGCAGTGTGTGGTCTTACCTGCACCCTGCAGACCCACCATCATGATCACTGTGGGAGGTCTTGAAGAGATTTGAAGCTTGGAAACTGTTCCGCCCATCAGTGCGGTCAGCTCTTCATTTACAATTTTAACGATATGCTGGGAGGGCACCAGACTTTCCAGCACCTCAGCACCCACACAGCGCTGGGAAACGGTGGCAATGAATTCCTTAACCACCTTGAAGTTTACGTCAGCCTCAAGCAATGCCAGCTTGATCTCCCGCATGCCTTCTTTTACATCGCTTTCGGTCAGCTTTCCTTTGTTTTTAAACTTTTTAAAAGCCGCATCCAGCTTATCTGATAAATTCTGAAACATCTGTCCTCCTTCCTTTCGGAGCACGAAGCATTTTCACTTCCGAATTCTTTACAGCAACGCCTTGATCTTTCGCGCGATCTTTGCTGTTTGCACGCCCTGCTTTTCCAGCTCCTCCAGTTCTAAGAGCACCTCGTTTAAGGTCTTTACGCTTTGCAGGTGCTTTTGCAGAAGCCCCAGCCGCTCTTCAAAGCCCAAAAGCTGTTCTTCCGCTTTTTTCAGTGCATCGCGCACCCCTTGCCTTGTGATCCCACACTCCTCTGCCACCTCAGAAAGCGACAGATCGTCATTATAATAGAGATCCGCCAGTTCTCTCTGTCTTTCGGTCAACAGCTCTCCGTAGAAATCCAAAAGCATGCCCACCGTGTAGTTTTTCTCGGCACTTGCAGGCACAACACCACACCTTTCGCTGTAAAGCAAATCGCTTTACAGAGTATACCACACACCCTCTGTTCTGTCAAGTGCTTTTTGCTCTTTTTTTCACAAAAGAATTTGAATTTTTTGTTAATTAAAAAAAAGCTCTTTTCATCGCGGACTTTTTCTGCTATAATGGTGTGAACGACCATGAAAGGAGACTGCAATGACAACGAAAACCGTACAAAGCAGCTATAGCATTTACGTATTGACCATGCGCTCCTCCACTTCTGTTTCCAAGCTCATCGGCTTGTTCACCAAAGCAAAGCTGACCCACTCCTCTATCGGCTTTGATCCCACCATGAGAGAGCTTTACAGCTTTGCAAGACGCCACAAGCGCTTTGTTCTGCCCGCCGGCTTCATTCATGAAAACATCACCAAAGGGGTAATGGCAGATTGCCAGAACGCACCCTGTATGCTCTTTGAGGTGCGCGTTTGCAAGGAGGTATACGATGCGGCAAAGGCACGTATCGCCCTCTTTGACAATGCAAAGCCCTCCCCCTCCTACGATATTCCCGGAATTCTTTACAACTATTTTCACAAGGAGCGGGAAAACTGCAAAAACTACGTCTGCTCCCGCTTCGTTGCCGAAACGCTGGCGGTATCGGGGGCAATTGAACTGCAAATGCCCGCGTCCCTTTACCGTCCCATGGATTTTTTAAATCAAAAGGAGCTCACTTGTATTTATGAAGGAACGCTTGGGGGACTAAGGCAGTCCATTGACGAAGGACGTCTCTTGGGCGCCCCCGCCGCTTTACATACCGACTAATCAATCTACGAGCCAAAAGGAGCACTGTTATGAACGTACTGATCGTTGTAGATATGCAAAATGATTTCATCACCGGGGCACTTGGCTCCAAGGAAGCTGTGGCGATCCTGCCCGCTGTGGTTGACAAAATCAAAAATTTTGACGGCATGGTGCTTGCCACCAGGGATACCCACGGCGAAAACTATCTTTCCACAGCAGAGGGCAAAAAGCTCCCTGTTCCCCACTGCATCAAGGGGGGCATCGGCTGGCATCTTGTAAGAGACATTGAGCGCCTGCTGGTCACCCCGCCCATTGACAAGCCCACCTTCGGCTCCGCGGAGCTGGGGCAGATGCTTTCTTCCTATAATAAGATCAAGCCCATTGAAGCGGTGACGCTCATCGGGGTATGCACCGATATCTGCGTGATCTCCAACGCCCTGCTCATCAAAGCCTTTTTGCCCGAGGCAACCGTGAAGGTGGACGCCTCCTGCTGTGCGGGCACCACGCCCGAAGCCCACGAGCGCGCATTGCAGGCAATGAAAAACTGCCAAATCGAGATCGTATAAACGCTGTATAAAAAACTTCTTGCGGTGAAACATTTTTTTAGAAAAATGCTTCACCGCTCTTCCATTTTGTATAAAAATGTGGTATACTGAAAAGAGCAAGAACAAATTTTCGTTTCACGAAAGACGAGGGACATGAGGTGAACGCTGTTGTTTGATGTTTTAATAACTGAAAACAATACCGAATACGGGATCATCAACGGAAATAGTCACCTGCTTTATATCAAAGTGGGAAACGGCGGAGATATTTACGGCAAGGAAAACAAGTATTTGCGGATTGCCAAACAGATCCGCGCCGAACACGGCTGTTCGGTCTTGGTTTCAAGCAACCCCATCGACTTGTCCATCAAGGATTGTATGGTTCTTGACAGCGCGTTTATTGACAAGTATTTTAAAAGCACCCATGAACTCTATGCCTTCGGCAACTCCAAGGGCGGGCAGATGCTGGCGTCCTACGCCTATTTAAACTCCAAGATCAAGAGAGTCTTATCGGTCAACGCCCCGCTGATGATCAATCTGCATAAAACCAAGGAAGGGCTGGCAAAATTTGAGGGAGAGCGGCTGACGATGCTGTACGGCGGCAGAGATCAAAGCATGCGCTACCTGCCCTTTTTGAACGCCCTGCTCTCCGAGGGCAATAGCACCACCGTCATCCAAAACGCCGACCACAATTTTGAAAACATGCTTGAAGAATTTATCGACTTGCCCGAACGGTATTTGTTTTAAGATCAAAAAGCATTTAAAAAGAGAGGAGTGAAGCCGTGCCCGACAAGTTTATTTTACATTCGGAATACAAGCCCACGGGCGATCAGCCCGCCGCCATTGAAAAGCTGGTTAAGGGCGTGCTATCGGGCATGAAAAACCAGGTGCTTCTCGGCGTGACGGGCTCGGGCAAGACCTTCACCATGGCAAACGTGATCGAAAAGGTCAACCGTCCCACCTTGGTCCTTGCCCACAACAAGACCCTTGCCGCCCAGCTTTGCGCAGAGTTTCGGGAGTTTTTCCCCGATAATGCGGTGGAATATTTCGTTTCCTATTATGACTACTACCAGCCCGAGGCGTATATCCCGGGCAAGGATCTGTATATCGAAAAGGATTCTGCCGTCAACGATGAAATTGACAAACTGCGCCACTCTGCCACCTCCTCTCTGCTGGAGCGGCGGGATGTGATCGTGGTGGCGTCGGTGTCCTGCATCTACACGCTGGGTGACCCCGCGGAATATAAAAACCAGATGATCGGACTGCGGCCCGGCATGGAGATGGACCGAGACGACTTTCTTGATCGGCTCATTTCCATCCGCTATGAGCGAAACGATATTGAATTCACAAGAAACAAATTCCGTGTGCGAGGCGACACCGTGGAGGTCTTCCCCTCGGGCTTTGACAACCGCGCCTACCGCGTGGAATTTTTCGGGGAGGAGATCGACCGCATCATTGAATTTCAGCCCTTAACGGGAGAGTTCTTTCGCACCATGTCCTATGTGCCCATCTTCCCTGCAACGCACTATGTTTCCGCACCCGAGCAGAGAGAAAAGGCGCTTTTGGAGATCAAAAAGGAGATGGAGGAGCGGGTCGCCTTCTTCAAAAGCGAAGGAAAGCTCATCGAAGCACAGCGCATTGAACAGCGCACCAACTACGATATGGAGATGCTTCGCGAGATCGGCTTCTGCCCCGGGGTGGAAAACTATTCCCGCGTGCTGTCGGGCAGAGCCCCCGGCTCCACCCCCTACACCCTGCTTGACTTTTTCCCCGATGATTTTCTTCTTTTCGTGGACGAATCCCATGTGACCGTTCCCCAGGTGGGCGGCATGTCGGGAGGAGACACCGCAAGAAAGAAGAATTTGGTGGAATTCGGCTTCCGTCTGCCCTCGGCTTATGACAACCGCCCCCTTTATTTCCACGAATTCGAAGAAAAGCTCAATCAGACCATCTTTGTGTCTGCCACCCCCGCAAAATACGAAAAGGAGCATGCCGAGCAGATCGCCGAGCAGCTCATCCGCCCCACCGGGCTCATTGACCCGGAAATTGAGGTGCGTCCCATCAAAGGGCAGGTGGATGACCTCATTGGTGAGGTGCGCGCAAGGGCACAGAAAAACGAGCGGGTACTGGTGACCACGCTGACCACAAAAATGGCAGAGGACCTCACCGAATATTTTGAGCAAAACCTCCTAAAGGTGAAATATATCCACCATCAAGTGGAGACCATGGAGCGCACCGAGATCATCCGTGATCTGCGCTTGGGCGTTTTTGACGTACTGGTGGGGGTCAATCTGCTACGAGAAGGGCTTGACATTCCCGAGGTTTCGCTGGTTGCCATTTTGGATGCCGACAAATCGGGGTTCCTTCGAACCGAAACGTCGCTGATCCAAACGGTGGGCAGAGCCGCCCGTAACGCCGAGGGGCATGTCATCATGTATGCCGACGTGATCACCCCCGCCATGGAAGCCGCCATCACCGAAACCGCCCGCCGCCGCAAGATCCAATCTGCATACAACGCCGAGCATGGCATCGTGCCCAAAACGATTGAAAAGTCCGTCCGCGACCTCATCGACCTGGGCGGCAAGGTCAGTGGCGACAAGAGCGGCAAGAAAAAGGGCAAAAAAGAAGAGCGCATGGTGGTGCTCAGCGAAGAAGAGCGCCTAAAGCTCATCGAGCAGCTCACCGCCGAGATGAAGACCGCCGCATCCCTTCTTGAATTTGAAAAAGCCGCCGAGCTGCGCGACCGCATTGAAAGCCTAAAATGATGGTATCGGGCGAGCCCGATACCATCATAGTGCGGAGTTCGGAGTGCGGTCGAGTTCAAAACCGACACGGTTTTGAACTCTGGCGGAGTTTTGGAAGGTTTTCGACCGATTGGTCGAAAACCAAAATGATAAAAGTATGTTGGTTCCCCGCTTTGCGTTGTACTTGCTTTGAAAACGCTGTTTTGCGGTGCACCCTTTGAAAACGCGCTTGTGCAGTACAAATATGCGTTTTTGAACAGACGTTGATATTTAATTTGCTTTTCGAGCTTTGCGAGAAAAGCTACCAAAACTCCGCACTCCGCATTCCGCACTCCGCACTTTTGTCTGTCTCCGCATTCCCCCCAACACCCGTTTTTTATCAATATTTCAACATTTCAGAGGATTATGGAACAAAAATATATTACCATCAAAGGCGCCAGAGTCCACAACTTAAAAAACGTGGACGTGCGCATCCCCCGCAACAAGTTAGTGATCTTCACAGGTCTTTCGGGCTCGGGCAAATCCTCCCTTGCCTTTGATACCCTGTTTGCCGAGGGTCATCGACGCTTCGTTGAAAGTCTTTCCTCCTATGCCCGCATGTTCTTGGGGCAGATCGACAAGCCCGATGTGGACAGCATCGAGGGACTTTCCCCTGCCGTCTCCATCGACCAAAAAACCACCAGCCGCAATCCCCGCTCCACCGTGGGCACGGTGACCGAAATTTATGACTACCTGCGCTTGCTTTACGCCCGCACGGGTATTCCCCACTGCCCGGTGTGCGGCAAAGAGATCGTCAAGCGCACCATTGACAGCATCTTGGATGAAATTCTCGCTCTTCCTCAAGGAAGCCGCTTTTTGGTGCTGGCACCTATGGTGCTTGACAAAAAAGGAACGCATGAAAAGATCTTTGAGGAAGCGCGCAAAAAAGGGTACGCCCGCGTGCGCGCCGACGGCAATCTTTACGAGCTTGAAGAAAAGATCGAGCTTGACAAAAATGCGCGGCACACCGTGGAGATCGTGGTGGACCGCTTGATCCTAAAGGAGGGGGTACGCTCCCGTCTTACCGGGTCGGTTGAGGATGCGCTGGCACTTTCCGACGGCGCTCTTGCCATCAGCGTTCTGCCAAGAGACGAGGAAGAGGGCAAGGAGCTCTATTTCTCCCTCAATTACACCTGCGAGGAGCACGGCTTTTCCTGCATTGAGCTCTCTCCCCGCATGTTTTCCTTCAATAATCCCATGGGCGCCTGCCCCCGCTGTGCAGGCATTGGCGAGCAGACTGTTTTTGCTCCCGAAAAGATCATTCCCGACCGTTCCCTTTCACTTCGAGGCGGTGCGGTAGCGGTCAACGGCTTTAAAACCATTTCAGAGGACACCTACAACGGTCCTCTTTACGAGGCGGTGGGCAAGACCTACGGCTTTACCCTAGACACCCCTATTTGCGAATATTCCGAAAAAGCCCTGCAGGTGCTGTTGTGGGGCGCGCCCGAAAAATACAATGTGGCACGCACCTACGAGGGCATTACCCGTTACGGACACGTGCGCTTTGAGGGGTTGGTCAACATGATCAACCAGCGTTATGAAATGGGCAGAAACGAGTACTACGAGCAGTTTATCAGCAGTATTCCCTGCCCCGCCTGCAAGGGACGGCGCTTGAAGGATGAAATTTTGGCTGTGACGGTGGGAGGCAAGAGCATCCACGAGTTTTGCGAAATGACGGTGGAAAACGCCTTGACCTTCACAAAAGATCTGCAATTTGATGCGCAAAGACAGCTCATTGCCGAAGGGATCCTCAAGGAAGTTTGTGCACGCTTAAGCTTTTTACAAAACGTGGGGTTAGAATACCTCACACTGACAAGAACCGCAGGAACCCTCTCGGGCGGTGAAGCACAGCGCATCCGTTTGGCAACCCAGATCGGCTCCGCACTCACAGGCGTGCTGTACGTGCTGGACGAGCCCTCCATCGGTCTGCATCAGCGGGACAACGGCAAGCTCATCGGGGCGCTGAAGAACCTGCGGGATGCGGGCAACTCGGTGATTGTGGTGGAGCACGACGAGGAAACCATGCTGGAGGGCGATTTCATCGTAGATATCGGTCCCGGTGCGGGTGTACACGGCGGACAGATCGTGGCGGCTTGTACCCCCAAGGAGCTGCTGAAAAACAAAAATTCTATCACGGCAGACTATCTCTCGGGCAGAAAGACCATTGCTGTTCCCGAAAAGCGCAGAGAAGGAAACGGTGCCTCTTTGAAGGTACGGGGGGCAGAGCAAAACAATCTGAAAAAGATCGACGTGGATATCCCCCTGGGAAAGCTGACCTGCGTGACCGGTGTTTCGGGCTCGGGCAAATCCTCTCTTGTCAACGGCATCATCTATCCTGTGCTGGCAAAGGAATTAAACGGCGCGTACACCTATCCCGGCAAGCATCAAGGTATTGAGGGTCTTGAGCATCTTGACAAGGTGATCTGCATTGACCAATCCCCCATCGGCAGAACACCCCGCTCCAATCCTGCCACCTACACAGGCGTCTTTTCTGCCATCCGCGACCTGTTTGCTTCCACACCCGACGCCAAGCGCCGCGCCTACGGTCCGGGACGCTTTTCCTTTAACGTAAAGGGCGGACGGTGCGAAGCATGTGAGGGAGACGGCGTGAAAAAGATCGAGATGCACTTCTTACCCGACGTATACGTCAACTGCGATGTATGCAAGGGACAGCGCTACAACAAGGAAACGCTGGAGGTGCGCTATAAGGGCAAGAGCATTTCCGATGTACTGGAAATGACGGTATCCGAGGGTGTAGCCTTCTTTGAAAACCTGCCGCGCATTGCCAGAATTTTAAAAACACTGGAGGATGTGGGTTTAGGATATATCAAGATCGGACAGCCTGCCACCACCCTTTCGGGCGGTGAAGCGCAACGGGTCAAGCTGGCGACCGAGCTTGCCAAGCGCGATACCGGAAAGACCTTTTATATTTTGGACGAGCCCACCACGGGTCTGCACACTGCCGACGTGAAAAAGCTCATCGAGATTCTTGACCGCCTGGCAAATGCGGGCAATACCGTTTTGGTCATCGAGCACAATTTGGATGTGATTAAAATTGCCGATCACATCATCGACCTTGGTCCCGAGGGCGGTCAGCGGGGCGGAACCATCGTGGCAACGGGTACGCCCGAAGAGATCGCTCTTGTGAAAGAATCGCACACAGGCGCCTACCTTCAAAAATTGCTTGTGAAAAAAATGTAAATACTTGCAAATTATTTGAAAAAAATCAAAAAAACATCTTGCATTCCGCGTATAATTGTGCTATAATATCGGCATGTGACTAACGATACCGCTGGTGATCGTAAGTGTATACGGGACTGTAATGCTCCCAAAGATCCCAAAGAAAGGAAATAATCATGATTCCAACCTCTGTACAAATTATCATCGGCTCTATTCTGATCCTTGCCGCAGTATTCCTGACCATTGCAGTTCTGATGCAGGAGGGTAAGTCCTCTAAGCTCAGCGGTGCGATTGCCGGCGGCTCCGAAACATCCTTCGGCAAGACCAAGAGCAAGAAATTGTCCGACACTCTTTCCAGAGTAACCACCATCGTTGCAATCGTATTCGTAGTGATCGTTGTGCTGTTGGCAGTGCTGAACAGAGACATCATCACCCCCGATGTTGACGGTCCCGAACCCACCGACACCGAGGCAAGCGAGAGCGTTGTTTCTCCCGAGGAAGATAAGAGCCCCGCAGGAACACCCGATGCTTCCCCCGAAGCATCTCCCGAAGAAGCATCCCTTGAGGAATCTGCTTCCAAGTAATTCTTTAGACAAAAGACAAAAGCAGAAGAGAGAGCGATACGGAAACAAAATTCCGTAAAACTCTCTCTTCTCTGCTTTAAATAAGTGATATTCTTTGCATTCGCAAAGAGTGATATTGCCCTTATGGGCAGTGATATCGTTCGGCTTCGCCTCACAGTGGTATTCTATTCGCCTTAAACTTGCGTAGCAAATATCACTCGGCGAAAGCCGAATATCACTGCAAAGCAATAGAACTCGCCTGCACTTACCTTGTAAGTGCCGCGAATAGAGCTGGCGTGATACTCTTAACGGAGTATCACGCCATGCTCTGCTTTTCTTTTTTTATATTCGTCTCTAAAAATTTGTATCTGAAAAGCGCCGCTTGAACCTCAAAATCAAGCGACGCTTTTGCTTTTAGATTTTATTTCAGATTTTCAAAGGTGATCGTTTCGTAAATCTCCTCAAAGGTCACCTCATAGCTTTCACCCTTCTCGATCACCATTTTATCGCCTGCATAATAGGCATACATGGTATCCTTGAAATAGTCCTGATCCTTCTGTACCTTGCGGATCAGATGCAAGCCAAACTCGGTATAAACGGGCTGGCTGACCTCATTCAGTTCCAGCTCAAAATATGCTTTCTCAAAGGCTTCGTCAGTTTCTCCCTTTTGGAAGTACACACCTCTCTCGGGATCCTGTTGGTCTTCACCAAACACCAGCGTCACCTCCACGAAGGCATCTGCCAGCTTCTCGGAGAGCAGTGTCAGCGTGTTGCTCTTACTGTCCTTGCCCTGATCCTTCAGCATAGCGCCCACCAGCTCCAGCGCCAACAGCGCATCCTGCTTTTGGGTGGAAGGCCACTCTGCCTCTGTTTGGGAAAATGCATCCTTCTCCTTGATCATCATGTCATTATAGGCAGTGTATACCAAATTCCAGTCGGTCAGCGTATCTTCTCCGATTCCTTCGTTTTTCAAATCGCTTGCAAAATTCTTCAGCTCCATAATGGCAGTTTCGCCCGAGAGCTTGTCAGCAGTGCTCTTTAAATAGTCAATAGAAGGATGCTCGTCTGCATCTGCCTGCAGTTCTGCCTTGATGGCATTCAAGCGGTCGATATACACAGAAAGTCCGCCGATATAGGACATCTGTCCCTTTGCTTCTTCATACGCTGCGGTAAACTCTTCCAGTGCCGCCACTGCATCGCTCAGCGCGCTGTCCTTCGTAATGGAAACCGATGCATTCTCTGCCTTCAGCACCAACTCGCGCAAAAGACCCGCCACCTTTTCAAGGTTCTCCTTGGTATCATAACGATCCTCGCTGAGCAGAATATGCACAACGCAATTGTAGTCCTCAATGAACTTTGCAACCGCCTCATCGGACATATCAATTGCTTTATTGCCTTCTTCTACGAAGTACTCATAAAGTCCAGCATAAATATACTGCTCAAAAACCAGCATTTCGGTGAGGACCTTCTCGGTTGTGTACTGATTTTTCAAGGTGGTAGCAAAGCTGTCGCCCATGTAGGACTTCAGAGAAGAAACATAGGTCTCGATCTCTTTCAGCTCTTCCTCTGTGGGCTCGATCCCGTATTTCTCTGCCAGCTCTCTGACCGCAACCATCATTTTGATCTCACCGAGAACCGCATCCTGCAGCTCCTTGAGCGCCCCCTCTTCCTTGAAGCAATCGGGATCCTCTTCCGTCATTGCCGCGTAAAAGGTATGATAGTAATATCTGTACAGCTCGTAAGTGATCTCTGTATCGTTCACAGTCAGCACCACGGTATCGTAGAGCTTTTGTGTTTCTTCATCCACAGCCAAAGGGTCCTTGGCTGTAGTGGTCGTCTTATTTGAACAGCCTGCCGCCACGGCACAAACCATCACCAGCGCCAATATTAACGCAAAAAATCTTTTCATATCATTTCTTTCCTTTCCGATGCCTGCCCGAGAAAAAATTCCTCGCGTGCAGACAATGATCCCCCTTATCTTACCAATCTTTTGCCCTAAAGTCAAGAGGAAAGGTGATTATTTCACTTAAAATTCATTTTTGTATCCGTTTAGAAGCAATTACCTCAAAAAATCTTCTTGACAAAAGGAACGATTCGTGCTAAAATAACACTGTTCTATTTTTTGAACGGTCACGGAACAAGCCCTTTTCGCACCCCGTTTCAGAGAGCGGCAGCCAGGTGAAAGTGTCGCACGGAAGGAGAAAAAGCGGTACCACCCGCGGCTTATGATGAATATTTTTTAATGAGTGAAACACTCGGGTGGAACCGTGCGGAAGCTTGTTTTTTCAAGATGCCTCACCCCGACGGACGATGGTCCGGGGGAAGGCTTTTTTGTTTTCTTGCCCCGAAAAAAGGAGAAAACAAGCATTTCCATCCACCGAAAGGAGTTATATTATGAAAGTTTTGATCAACGAGCAGGAATTTGAAGTTTCTTCTCCCATCACCGCGTATGACGCACTCAAGGAAGCAGAGTTGATTTCTCGTGAGGTGCTTGCCGCAAATGTCAACGGCAACACCGTTGCTCTCACCACCCCCGTAAAGGAGGGTGACCGCATCTTCCCTCTGACCTTCAAGGATGCAGAAGGCAGAAAGGTCTTCCGCCACACCGCCGCCCACATCATGGCGCAGGCAGTAAAGCGTCTCTTCCCCGAAACCAAGCTGACCATCGGTCCCGCCATTGACAGCGGCTTCTACTACGATTTCGATTCCGAGGTAACCTTCGGTCCCGAACAGCTTACCAAGATCGAAAAGGAAATGAAGAAGATCGTCAGCGAAAACTTAAAGATCGAGCGTTTCGTTCTGCCCAAGGATGAGGCTCTTGCGCTGGTAAAAGAGATGAACGAGCCCTATAAGGAGCTGCTCATCGAAAGAATTGACGAGGGCGAGGAAATTTCCTTCTACCGCCAGGGTGAATTTACCGACCTGTGCGCAGGTCCCCACCTTTTCTCCACCGCCGCAGTGCGCTCCTTTAAGCTGACCTCCTGCACCGGCGCTTATTGGGAAGGCAACTCCAACAACAAGATGCTGCAGAGAATCTACGGCACCGCATTCCCCACCAAGGATGAGCTTAACGCCCACCTTGCCGCTGTGGAAGAAGCCAAGAAGAGAGACCACAACAAGCTTGGCAGAGAGCTTGAATACTTCACCACCTCCGACGTGGTGGGACAGGGACTGCCCATTATGCTGCCCAAGGGCGCTACTGTTCTTCGGATCCTTCAGAGATTCGTGGAGGACGAGGAAGCAAAGCGCGGCTGGATCCCCACCATGACCCCCTTTATGGCAAAGCCCGATCTTTACAGAATCTCCGGTCACTGGGATCATTAAAGAGACGGCATGTTCATCATCGGCGATCCCGACGGCAAGGAC
>JAFTMP010000058.1 GCA_017452335.1 Clostridia bacterium | reverse complement strand
TTGCACGCCGAGGATATTATGACATATCCGAAGCGTACAAGTCTCTGCACTATTTATGATTGAACCGCCGTGTACCGAACGGTATGCACGGTGGTGTGAGAGGACAGCTAATCAATTAATGATTAGCTTCCTACTCGATTATAAATGCTTGTGGTCATTTTGCACAAATTTTAGGTTTTGTTTTTGTGCAAAAGGTAGATTTTCGGGGGGGTACTTGACACATTTCTTTTGAATGTGGTAAAATAAGGTTGGAAAAAGCTTTTCCAACTAACAGAATAGGAGGTGTCTTTATGTTATTTACCGAAATTTATCCATGCTATACCCTTACTATCGGAATATTTCCTTTCTACAGCATTGCGGAGGTTGCGCTCTTTACCCTCTTTCTCTTCCTTTTGCTTTTGCCCGTGTTTTGCTTAATTTCTTTGCAGAGCACCAAAAAGAAAAAGCCCAAAGTACTTCACCGCGCACTTTTGCTAAGCATCCCGGTGCTGTTGATGGTTCTTGTAACAGTTCCAATCGATCCGCTGGTCGGTGTGCTCTGCGGGAGCGGCTGTATCCTCTTGGAAGTGATATGGTGCGTTTTGCTTGGGTCAATGGAGCGGATGCTGCAAAAAACGAAGCGCTTTCGGGATGAAAACTTCTGCCTTGAAGTGCAAAAGAAAAGCGAACCCATTTTAAAAACATACAAATACTATCGCTTTGCTTTGATCGCCTTCACCGTACTGTTGACCGTCGGGCTTCTCAGTCCTGTAAAATTGCTGGGATTTCTTTGCGTAGTCGGTATTTTCATTTTCAACGGTGTGCTTCTATTAACCAGCATCGTGCTGTGCATCTTCTTTTTTGCACGATTCAAGAAGCTTTCAAAAATAAATTACTCATAAATGTTCCTGCAGTGTCTCTCGAGGGATAAATTTTAGGGTGTCTCAACCAATCGTTGAGACACCCTTTTTGGTATAATTGGTTATTGGTTTAAAGCAAGCGGTCCTTATAGACCTGCTGCCAGTTGACCTTGAGGACGCGGATGCTGTCGGGCTTGTCCGATTCCTTCACCTGGTAAACGTAGCCCCCTGCGATGAGCGCGCGCAGAGCCTTTGCCACCTCTTCCTTACCCACTTTGTTTTGCTTGGAAACGGCTTCCACCGTTTGCCAGAAGGTGGCGCGTACCTTTTTCCCTTTGTTCTTTTCAAAAAGCGCCTTTAAGCTTTTTAAGATCATGCGGCTGTATTTACCCGAGGGCAGTGCCAGGTCGTTTTCATCGGGTAAGAGCCTGCAATATGTAGCACAGCCCTCCAGTTGGGCAGAGCACGCCTTTTTGATGGCGTATACCCCCACCTCCTTGCCCCTTTTGGTGGCAAGAAAGCTGACGGCAGATGAAAAATGCCCGTCCCCCGTGAAGATCACGTAAGCGTCCACGTCAGAGCGGTTCATGGCGCTTTGATAGATGTGATCCAGCATGATAAAATCGGTAAAATCCTTTTCAAATGCGGTGGATGCGTTTTGGGTATCAATAATGGTATTGGTGATCTGTCTGATGTTAAAGATCTCCTGGCGCAGAGAGGGATTGGAAAAATCCCCGAAAAATATAATGTCCACCAGCTCGTAACGGTCGGTCAGCTCATCCCGAAAGGCTTTAATGTCGGGACGGGTGCGGTACATTCTGTCAAGCGAAATATACCAGTGTTCAAAATCTACAAAGGCAATCGCCTTTTTCTTTTTGCCGATCTTGCTTCCTTCTTGCTTGGAAAACAGAACCTTGAAAAAATCCTTCACGTGTCATTCCTCCTTTCTCTTAGATTTTTAAGTATGTTTATAAAAGGGCTCACTCCTTAGCGTGTGATCCTTAACGGAGAACACGCATCGAGATAAATCCCTTGCGGGATTTTCGATATACGCCTACGGCGTTCGATATGTGCTGATACACTCGATATGGTTGCTTTGCAAACGAGGGATTTATCTCATATCGAATTGGCGCAAAACGCCAATATATCGAGCTTGAGCGTAGCGAAAGCATATCGAGTCAACAGAGTTGACATATCGACAGAAGAAAAAATAAGAGCAAAAATAGAAGGATTCTTTCTTTTAAGAACAACACTTCTTGCCCGTGCCTGCCTTTAGCTCCCTTTGCCTTTTGCGGCAGATCTCCCCCAAAGGGCAGACCGTGCATTTGGGCGCTCTTGCGGTGCAGACGTCTCTGCCAAACTGCACCAGTCTGTGGCAAAAGTCATTTTGCTTTTCTTCTTCCACGATTTTTGAAAGCTTTTGCTCCACTGCCTCGGGGCGCTTTTCCCCTTCTTTTACAAACCCCAGCCGTCCCGACAGACGGATGCAGTGGGTGTCAGCCACAATGGCAGGCAAATGAAACACATCCCCGCGCAGTAAATTGGCGATCTTGCGCCCCACCCCGGGAAAGCGCAGCAGGGTGTCCATATCGGAGGGCAACACGCCCCCGAATTCCTCCACCAGCATGCGGCATTCTTCCTTGATCTGTGCCGCCTTGGTGCGGTAAAGCCCACAGGGTTGCACCAGCTCTTCAATTTCATTTAAGGGTGCGTAGGCAAGGTCCTCGGGTGTGGGAAATACCTCAAAAAGCTTTTCGCAAACGATGTTCACCCGCTTATCGGTGCACTGGGCGGAGAGGCGTCCCATCACCAACAGCTTCCAAGGCTCTCCCTGCCACAAAAGGGCGCACTGCGCTTGGGGGTAATATGCTTCTAAAAGGGCAACCGCTTCCTTTGCCCGTTGCTTCTCG
>JAFTMP010000057.1 GCA_017452335.1 Clostridia bacterium | reverse complement strand
GACAATCCGTAAAGCGAAGCGCAGGAGGCGGAGGACAGGGCGGCAATGTCGTCTCTGCCGCTGTTTGCCACCATTTGCGCCGCCACGGCAGTGTTGGGGCAAACGGTAATTTTCACATTTCCAAGGCTTCTTAAAAATCCGGCGCACTGGTTGATCGCCTGCTCATGGGAGCAGACCTCCCTAATTTGCGAAGGTTTGACACCCTTTCTTGCAAGCAAGCAGTGATCCACCTTTAGGCGCAGGGAGCGCACGATGCGGAAATTGTATTTGATCATCAGATCGTATACGGCGTTTACCGAGCCTGCCGTGCTGTTTTCAATGGGCAGGACGCCGTAACGGCACTTCCCTTCCTCAATGGCTTTGAAGACGCCCTCAAAATCTTTATAATAGGAAATTTCGGGCAGAGCAAAGAGACGCTCGCATGCTTGTCCCGAATACGCACCCTCCACGCCCTGGCAGGCAACCTTTGCCTTTTCGGGGAAAAGCATGGGGGTATCTTCAATAGATCTGCGCACCGAGGCGCTTAAGCCCGAGTTGGGATGCAGAACCTTTTGCTGCAGGTTTTTGCTTAATTCCATCACCAGCGCATAGAGCACGCGGGTATAGGACTCATATTCCTCCCCTGCCAGCTCTGCCACATCGGTGAGCCGTTCCCGCTCTCTTGCGGGATCAAAAATGGGCAGTCCCTTGGATTGCTTATACAGCGCCACACCCTTGGACACTTCCATTCTGCGGGTGAACAGCTCCACGATCTGCTCGTCGATCTCGTTGATTTCCGCTCTTAATTCTTTAATATCCTTGATCTCTTCCATCTCAGTTGCCCGATCCTTCCTCATAATTCACTTGCGCGCCCAGTCCTGCCAGATCGTTAAAAAATCCGGGATAGGACTTGTTTACCGCCTGTGCCCCCAGTATCTTCACAGGGCACACCGCCGCGGCAATGGCGGCAGACATGACGATGCGGTGATCTCCCGCACCATTGACCGTTCCACCGGTCAGCCCCCCGCTCACACTCAAGCCGTCGGGGTATTCCTTGGCACATCCGCCAAGAGCCGTGATCATTTCGCACACCGTCTTAATGCGGTCGCTTTCCTTGGCACGGAGTCTTGCGCCATTGATAAAGGTGGTTTCACCCTGCGCAAGAGCGCCAACAATTGATAAAACAGGCACCAAATCGGGAATATCCTTCACATCCACCACAGTACCCTTCAGCTCGCCTTTTTTCACGGTAATGGCATCTTTTTCACGAAGGACCTGCGCGCCCATGCGCTCCAGCACCGCCAGAACGGCACGGTCACCCTGGGGCGTTTGCTCATTTAGTCCCGTCACGGTCACGCCCTCTTCAAGAAGGGCTCCAAGACAAAGGAAGAAGGCGCTGTTGCTCCAGTCTCCCTCCACCGTCAAGACGCCGGGGCTTTTGTAGGGTTTGCCTCCAGAGACAGTAAAGGTATTGTCTTCTCTTTGCACCTGTACGCCAAAGCGCTCTAAAGCGTGCAAGGTCATAGACACATATCCTGCCGATTCCAGCTTGCCCTTCACCTTTACGGTGCTTGTGCCCGCAAGCAACGGCAAGCCCATGAGCAAGCCCGATAAATATTGGGAGGAGACCGATCCGCCAATCTCATATTCCCCTGCGCTCAAACTGCCCGACAGGGAAAAGGGGAGCTTGCACTCGTTTGTAATTTGAGAGCCATGGGTACGAAGTGTTTCATAAAGCTCGTTCATGGGACGAAGCGGTAAGCGTCCTCTGCCCACAAAATCGGCATTTGCCGAAAGCGCCGCCGCCACAGGCAAGAGAAAACGCAAGGTAGAGCCGCTCTCCCCGCAATCAAGCAGGCACTTTTCGGGGCAGCGGGTAATGGGGCTCACGGTATAGCCCCCCTCACTGCGCGTAATCGTTGCACCAAGGCCTCTTAAGACCCCTGCGGTGGCTTCAATATCCTCTGAGGTTGCAGGACAGTATAATGTGGTAGGCTGATCCGCCAGTGCGGCACAGATCAGCAATCGGTGGGCATCGGACTTAGACGGGATCGCCTTCACTTTTCCCGCGCCTGCACCCTTTGTAATGGTTACGTTCATACGCTGTCCTTTCTTTACATTTTAAAATAGCCGCCCAGCGCCTCCACAGGCACTTTTACAAGCTCACACCGTCCGATCTCAAAGGGGATCACCAGCATCACTTGATCGCCTGCCCGCTTTTTATCGGAAAGCATCACGTCGATCATCTCTTCCACGGTATAGGGACAGTGCAAATCAAAGCCAAACACCTGAAGCAGCTTCAAGATCGAAGCACACTGCTCTGCAGACAACAGCCCTTTTTCTGTTGCCCCCCGCGCGATCAGCGCCGTGCCGATGGCAACGGCATATCCGTGGGAAATGCTGTAATTGCTCAGCTTTTCAATGGCGTGTGCCGCCGTATGCCCCAGATTTAAGCACTGGCGCAGACCCTTATCAAATTCATCTGCCTGCACATAGTCTCTTTTGATCTGCACGCACCGCGCCACGCACTCTTCGCTCTTGGCATAGTCTTTTCCCGCAAAGAGCGCCTCAAAGAGCGCACGGTCGGACAGGATGCCGTATTTGATGATCTCGGCACATCCGTCTCTTAATACCTGCTCACTTAACGTCTCAAAGCAGTCGGTGTCCAGCACCACAAGGCTTGGCTGATGAAAGGCGCCTGCCAAATTTTTGCCCGCAGACAAATTCACCGCCGTCTTGCCGCCCACAGAGGAATCCACTGCCGCAAGAAGAGTGGTGGGCAGCTGCACGAATTCAATGCCTCTTAAATAGCTTGCCGCCGCAAAGCCCCCCAAGTCTCCCACAACGCCGCCACCCAGGGCAACCAGCAGGTCACTGCGGGTCAGGCGGTCCTTTGCCATGGTTTCAAGAAGGGCGATATAGTTTTCCACCGATTTAGATTCTTCCCCCGCAGGCACCACAAAGGTGCACACCGAGAAATGAGCAGACAGCTCCCCGCTGACCCGCTCTCCGTAAAGCCCGTACACCGTTTCATCGGACAGCAGTAAGATCTTCTTTGCCTTTGGAAACTGCTCCTTGATGCGCCCGCCAAGACCTTCGTAAAGTCCTTTACCGATCAAAATATCATAAGCTTTTGATGCTTCAACATGTACCGTTTTCACCGTCCGTCGATCCTTCCTTTAATATCGCTTCCCTCTTTAAGCAGAGCCCGCAGAGTTTCCTTGTCTTCCTGTTCCAGCGCCTTGCAGTATTCGTCAATATGGTCTCTGAAGCACACCAGCTCCCGTAACAGCATCTCCTTATTTTCAAGAAAGAGCTCGCTCCACATATCGGCATTCAGCCAAGCAACACGGGTCAAATCCTTGTAGCTTCCTGCCGAAAAGCCCTTGTGCTGCTCGGCTGTGGGGCTTTTTACATAGGCGTTTGACACCACATGCGCCATTTGCGAGGTAAAGGCGATCACCTCATCGTGATGCGCCGCACTTGTCACGCTGATCTTGCCAAAGCCCACGGGCAAGAGCAGATTTTTAATTTTTTCAAGCAGAGCAATATCGTCGTACACCGGCGGTACGATCACCATGGGCGCATCTTTAAACAGATTTGCTCTGGCATATTTAAAGCCCGAATTGTGCGAGCCCGCCATGGGGTGTCCACCCACAAAGGTAAAGCCCATCTCGTCTGCCGCCGCAAAGCACTGTGCACACACCTTTTGCTTGGTGCCGCAGCAGTCCATCACAATGGCAGTTTTCGAAAAGAGCGCCCCCTTTTCACAGATCCACTGCGCCGCCGCCTCGGGATATATGGCTACCAGCACCAGGTCACAGTCCCCGATCTTCTCGTCTGTCAGTTCCCCGTCAATGGTCCCCGAAAGCTCAGCGATCCCTACGATCTTATGATCTATATCCCAGCCGTATACAACGGCATCGGGATCATTTTCCTTGTACGCCTTACAAAGAGACGCCCCGATCAGTCCCAAACCAACAACACCAACGGTCATCGTTTTTTCCTTCTTTCTTCTATCCTTCGTATTATGCATCCGCCATGGCTTCTCTGATCTTGGAAACCTGCTTTGCAAGCTGTTCAAAGCGGGCAGGTGTTAACGACTGCGCACCGTCACACAGTGCCTTGGCAGGGTCGTTGTGCACCTCGATCATCAAGCCGTCTGCCCCTGCCGCCGTTGCCGCCAGTGCCATGGGAAGCACCAAGGATGCCTTGCCCGTTGCATGGCTGGGGTCAATGACCACAGGCAAATGGGACAGCTCCTTGAGCACCGGCACTGCCGAAAGGTCCAGAGTATTGCGGGTGTAGGTCTCAAAGGTACGAATACCTCTTTCGCAGAAAATGATCTTTTCGTTGCCCCCCGCCATGATGTATTCGGCAGACATGAGCAGCTCCTTTAAGGTATTGGCAAGACCTCTCTTTAAGAGGATGGGCTTGTCGGTGCGTCCCAGCTCCTTAAGCAGTTCAAAATTCTGCATGTTGCGCGCACCCACCTGGATCACATCCACCTCTTCAAACAGCGGCAGATGCTCTGCGTTCATAATTTCGGTAACGATGGGCAACCCTGTTTCCTTTTTGGCTTCCAAAAGCATTTCAATGCCCTCTGCTTTCAAACCCTGGAAGTCATAAGGAGAGGTTCTGGGCTTAAACGCACCGCCGCGAAGCAGGGATGCGCCTGCTTCCTTTACCTCCCTTGCCACCAGCGTGATCTGCTCCTTGCTCTCCACCGAGCAGGGACCTGCGATCAGCGCAAAGGAGCCGCCACCAATCTTTACGCCGCCTCCGCACTCAATTTCGCTATCCTCGGGATGGAATTTACGGTTTGCCTTTTTAAAGGGATCGCTGACGCGCTGGACCCGTTCCACCATATCCAGTCCCTCCAGCAGATCTATATCCACCCGTCCGGTATCGCCCACAATACCAAGAACCGTTTGATAATGCCCCTTTGAAACGTGTACGTCCAATCCTTGATCCTTAAACCATTTGATCAGACTTTCCAGTTGCTGTTCCTTCGTTCCGGGCTTGATTACGGTAATCATTGTTTTTTCCTTCTTTCTTTCGTATAAAAAATAAATAGGGCTCCGCAGCGTTTATACTGCGAAGCCCGAACATACGGTCTTACTCAAAAAGAAACGAAACTTTTTTGCAGCACAAATCGCTTTTACTTTTGGTCGCGGCAAAAGTAAAAGTAATAAAAGTATGCGCCTGCAAAAAACTGCTTCTTCATGCTTCGTTTCGCTCCTTAAAATCTCGATAGGGGAAGTGTAGCACAACTACACGTATTTGTCAAGTGGTTTCTTGAAAATAATTCATAATATCTTCAATTTTTATACACAACACCCTTTTCTTTCTTCTGTCTGGGGCGCGGCATCGGGTAAACACCGCGCCCCAAAATTTATTTACAGCAGATCACCAGCGGACCGTCTGCATTTTCAGTATTCTCCGCCGTAAGACCTGCGGCAGTGACGCCGTATTTCTTGGCAATTTCAAAAAAGGATTCCCCTTCCTCGGGATAATAGAGGATCACACTGCCGCGCTTGCCCGGCTTGCTTCTCTTTTCGGGCAGGATGCGGATGCTCTGCACCGCCGAGATCTCACGGCAAGACAGCAGCAAGCCGTGAAAGACGATCTCCATGTCACAGCTCAGTGTATTTTTATCCAGTCTGCACCGCATGCCCGATGCCTTGCAGGAAAGGTCGTCGTGCATGCTTCCCTGCGGCACAGGGATATCTGTCAAAAATCGAAGCGGCAGGGTGCTTCTGCGCACATCGGGATTTCCCGCGCTGTCCATCAGCAAGAGCGACAGGGCACACTCCCCCTCCAACAGCACCTTTCCATTCTTCCCTTCTGCCGATGCACTCATTTTGGGCTCGGCAAAAACATGCATCAGTCGGTAGCCCCCTTCCTCGGGCAGATCCACCTGCACGCTTTCGTTTACCGAAAAGCCACCCTTTAAGGGGGCAACGGGTGCGCAAAAGGTCTGCTGTGCGGCATCCTTTTCGGTCTCCCGCTCCAGGGAATAGGCATCTATACAAACAGCAATGGGCTTTTCATAAAAGATGGTCATATCGCAAAGATAGGTCATGTCAAATTCCACAACCCTCTTTTGTCCGAATTCATCTTCCCTTAAGCGGAACTCCATGCCCTCGGGAGACAAATTCACAAAGCACCGTCCCCCTTCGTGCAAATGCTCATTTTTCAGAGTCTGCGAAAAAGATATGGGGCGGGAAAGCATGATCCATTCCTTTTTGTCCCCCTCAACGATACTCTCCCCTTCAATGAGGCAAAAGAGGTCTACCACCCCGCGGATCTGCACCTCCCCTTCAAGAGTCCTGCAATCCTGCACCGAAGGAACGGCTCTGCCAAATACCAGCTCCCTGCCGTTTGGCATGGCGGCTTCAAAGCTGATATCCTCGGAAAGGGTCAGCCCGCTTTCCTTCAAGGTCATCACATTGGCACCGTCCTCGTAAACGATCCGCGGCTCCAGCGCCCGTTCATCATCAGCAGTGCGCGCACCGTAAAGCACAGGCAGGTGACAGCGTCGCTTGTAGACCGAAACGTCTGCCCCGATAGAGGAGCGGATGTTCAGCTTTCTGGGGTTGAGCAGACGCACGCTCACATTTTCGCAAAGAGGTGCGATCACCTCCACGCAATCCTCCCCAAACTCTTCCCCGCCGATCTTATCTTCAAAGCCCGTTAAAAAAAGGGCACTCTTTAAGGTATGGTCCTCTGCCACGTAAAGGACTCTATAGCTGACCTCCCCCTCGTATTCCAATGTCCCGCTACCTAAAAACCGTCCCTTAATGGCGGTGCCGGGAAACACCGACGCGATCTTTTTAATATCGGGCAGATAGTCGGGCAAAATGAAATCCTCGCTCTGATCCTTCACGTGTCTGCCGTCATACAGCCGTACCGCCCCGCAAAATTCCACATCCTCCCCCGATCTGAAATCGGGCCGCTTGGTATACTCCATCACCAATTCTCCTTTGCTCATGGGTTTGCTTCATTATTATGTTTTAAAGCGCCGTTTTAGCACCTTAAGTGCCTGTCAAGGTGAGATATTCATTGATTTTAGACAGCGCCCCCTTCTCCAGGCGCGAAACATAGCTGCGGGAAATGCCCATTTTTTTGGCGATCTCCCGCTGGGTCAGCGGTTCTTCGCCGTTTAGTCCATACCGAAGCACCAAAATACTGCGCTCTCTGGGCTCCAGCTCCCGCATAATATAGGAAATGGCTTTGGTGGAGCTGATCTTGGTAAACAGATCCTCCGCAATATGATCCTCCGTTGCCAAAATATCCAGGTAAGTTAGCGGATTGCCGTCCTTATCCACGTCGATCGTCTCGTTGATGGACACCTCCCCCGTACACTTCTTTTGGGCACGGAAGTACATTAGAATTTCATTCTGCAGGCATTTTCCCGCATAGGTGGCAAAGCGGGCACCG
>JAFTMP010000056.1 GCA_017452335.1 Clostridia bacterium | reverse complement strand
CCTCCGTGACCACCGGTATGCAGGCGTATAACAAGGGCATGGCGCAGATCTTGGAGCTGTGTGCTGATAAAATGTACATCAATTTGTCCATTGCCCCCCTCTTCCCCTATCAGTATGCAGACGGCAGAAGAATAAGCTGTGATGCCTTTGCCAGCATTGACAACACCAAGCACGTGCTCAGCCATTTGAGCGCCTGCTTCTGGGAAAAGGAGATCTATCCCTATCCCGATCCCGACCATTTGGTGGTATGGGGCGTTTCCGAAGGGGAAGCGCGTTGCAGAGTGACGGCGGGCGCCATCACGGGCACCAGCTTCATCATCGGCGATGATCTGACCGATATTCAAGAGGGCTCGCAAAAGCACGAACGGATGCTGAAGATGTATGCAAATGAAGGCATCATTTCGGTGGCAAAGCTGGGCAAGAGCTTTACACCGCTGAACATCCTGTGCGACGAGCGCATGGATGATGTATACTACTGTGTGGTAGACGGGACGCTGTATTTGGCAGTGTTCAATTTTGAGGGCGGCACCAAGAGCAAGAGCATTGACCTTTCGGCGCTTCTTGAAAGCACTGAGAATGTAACAGCACTGGAGCTGTGGCGCAATAAGACTGTTTCCCTTGAGGGAAGCGTGCTGAAATACACGCTGGAGCCCGAGGATGCGGCGCTCTTTAAGATCGGCGAAAAAGCAGGAGATGATCCTGTAATCGAGCCCTCCGAGCCCGATGTGTCCGAAAGCAAGGAGCCCTCCGAGAGCGTACCCGAGCCCTCTGGTCCTTCCAAGGAAGAGGTAAGCGTGCAAACTCCTTCCCAAAAGGAAAGCGAGCCTTCTTCCTCCAAGGGAGAAGAAAAGCCCGAGCCCGACAAGGACATGACCGGCGTGATCGTGGGCGTTGCGATCGTGCTGGCGCTGGCGGTGGTTGTTGTTATTATAGCAGTTGTGATCTTGAAGAAGAAAAAATAAAGTAAACGGTAAAAGCCCCGTGCAAAACCAAGTTTTGAACGGGGCAGGATATAAGAAATGAAATATGAAGAACGACACATGGGTGAAGCTTGGCAGGCGGCACAGTCCTATGCTTTAAGCCTGCCCGAGACGCTGGCAGATCA
This sequence comes from Clostridia bacterium, assembly GCA_017452335.1. GTDB lineage: Bacteria > Bacillota > Clostridia > Oscillospirales > CAG-272 > UBA11512. Next base: position 3,822 of record JAFTMP010000056.1, on the reverse strand, counting down.
CCCCTTCGAAGAGGATTTTGAAACCACGGTGGTCCGTCATGCCAAGAGCCGCAAGTGGTTTTGTCTCTTTATGCGGGTGTCGGCGTACAAGATCGGCAGGGAGGGCAGTGAGCCTGTGGAGCTGCTCAATTTAAAGTGCGCTCCCGAGGACGGCATTGTGGCAAGGGAGCTGTTTGACGGCATTTTGCCAGCCTACCACATGAACAAGACCCACTGGATCACGGTGGTGCTTGACGGCAGTGTGCCCGAAGCCTTTGTAAACCGATTGATCGCCAAAAGCTATCTCTTGACCAAAGGACGGAAAACATGAAGATGTATTTTAAAGCATTGTGGGTGTTTGGAGTGCTGTTCTGCCTTCTTTTAGGGGGCTGTACCCCGCAGAACAGCGAAAATGCCCCAGCAAACTCTCCCGAAATATCCGATGAACAGGAGCAGGAAACGATGAGCTATGAGTGTATTTCACAAAGCGAGGCAAAGGCGCTGATGGATGGCGGTACGCCTCCGGTGATCCTTGACGTGCGGGAACAGAGCGAATTTAACGAGGGGCACATCCCCGGCGCGCTCCTCATCCCCTACACCCAAATAGAGCAACAGGCAGAAGAAAAACTGCCCGATAAGGACGCTCTCATCTTGGTGTACTGCCGTTCGGGCAGGCGCAGTAAGATCGCGGCGCAATCGCTTGCAGACCTGGGCTACACCAATGTAAAGGAGTTTGGGGGCATTATCGACTGGCAATACGAAATTGTAAAATGAACATAAAAAAGAACGCCCCTTGCCGCACGGCAAGGGGCGTTTGAGCGTGTTGATAAACTCACTTTGAAAGAAAACCAGATTCAAACCACCCATTCTTCCAAAGTTTTTGAGGATTCTAAAGGAACTTTTTTAAAAAGTTCCTTTAGTGGGGTGTGGGGCAAAGCCCCAAATGACTTTTCGGCAGACTGTTTTAGGCATAGCGCTCAATTTTCGCAAAGCAAAGCATTTACAAACTGCTTTGCCACCCTGCCCGATCTGCCCCCCGCAAGGGTGGCAAAGCGCAGGGCTTTTTGTTTTGTTTCGTCGCTGAAGGCAAGACCTTCCTTTTCAAGAAGGGAGGAAACGATCTTTAGATAGTCGTTTTGGCTTGGAGCGAAGAAGGCGATGCGCAGACCGAAGCGCTCGGCAAGGGAGAGCTTTTCGTTCATGGTGTCTGCGGCGTGCACGTCACTTCCCTGGCGCTCGGCAAAGCTTTCGCTCACAAGATGACGGCGGTTGGAGGTTGCGCAGAAGAGCACGTTGTTTGGCTGTCCTTCCACACCGCCTTCAAGAACGACCTTCAGCGACTTGTAGCCTCCGTCCCCTTCCTCAAAGGAGAGATCGTCCATGAAGACTAAATAATAAAATTGCTTTGAGGAAAGCACCTCCAAAAGGGCAGGCAACTCCTCTAAATCCTCCTTGGCGATCTGCACCAAGCGCAGACCTTCCTTGTAGTATTTATAAAGAAGTGCCTTGGTCATGGAGGACTTTCCGCATCCGCTGTTGCCGTAAAGCAGAACGTTTCTGAAGGGCTTTCCTTTTAAAAACGCCTCTACGTTTGCTTGCAGCTCCTCCTTTTGCCGCTCTAAGCAGAACAGATGGGAAATGTCCGCGCGGTCGGGCTTTTCAATACCCCGCAGTGCCCCCTTCTGCCACTTGCAGGCAAGATATTTTGCCTCTTTGCCTCCTCCAAAAAGGGTGTAGTGCTCCAAGAGCCCGTCAAGAAGGGCGTGCTCGTCCTTGCAGGCAAGGAGTGCTTCAAGGGATGCACCGTACTCCTTAAAATCGCAAGAGCGGACGAAAGAGGGGATATATCCTTCAAAAAGAGGATCATAGGAGCGGGAAAAGAGGGCAGACAGCTCGGCAAGCGCCAGCTTGCGAAGGCTTTGACCGGGAGTTTGCCTCTGGGCAATGAGGCGGGAGAGGATGTTTTCCTCTTGCGCAAGAGCGCGGATGAGATATTCTTTTTCTACCTGATGGGAGGTCGCCTCCGTTTCGGCAAAATATAAAAGCTCCTTTTGGGAGATCGCTCCCGCAAGGTCGGTATGAAAAACAAGCATAAGACACCTCGGTTTTTAAAACTGAGCCTATGGTAGCACAGAAAAGGGGAGAAGTCAAGAAAAAAACGAAAAAATCACGCTGAGAGTCAAGACAATAGGGCAGTCTTTATGCTATACTGTAGATGCAAAAAAGAGAAAAGGAGCAAAGCTATGAATCACAGCGATCAGATCACTGCCGCCATTTGCTATATCCATGCCCATTTAAAGGACGAAGACTTGAGCGTTCATCGGGTGGCGGAGCATTGCGGGTTGTCGGCAGATCACTTCAACCGCCTGTTTTGGGAGCATACCGGCTTTACGATGATGGCGTATATCCGCTATTTGCGCCTCAATTGGCGGGCAAGGGTGTATTTGAGAAACAGACCGAGCATGAGCATTCTTCAAATCGCGCTGGAGTGCGGTTACAGCTCTGCCGAAAGCTTTTCAAGAGCCTTCAAGAAGGAATACGGTATCTCCCCCTCCGAATACCGCGAAAGGGCGGTCCTTGAGCCCATGCTCCACGCAGATTTCGGATTGAATGCCACCTTGGGGCAGAGGCTTTCTAAAGCGTATCCCGCCTTTCATCAAGCAAAGCTTGAGCAGGCGGTGGATGCCCTTTTAAAAAAGGACGCCACACGCTACGGCTACGATGCCATGCGCCTGGAGTACTTAGGCGGTGCGGTGATGACTAAGGGGGATCTTGGGGAGGAATTTTTGTGGTGTACCGAACACGACGGGAAGCTTGAATGGGCAACGGTCTTTGCCGATGACTACGATACCGTTGCCGACTACGTTAAGACCTTTAGCGACCGCGCAAGCGCATTTTCCTTTTTCACTCTTGACGATAAAGCTACCGTCAAAAGGGAGCTGGAGGCGCGGGGCGTATTCCTTGAGACCTTGGAGCGCGCACCCCGCAGGGTGTGCCAAAAAGCCCCCGATCTGCCCTTGCCCGAGGGTTATACCGTAAAACGCCTGCACCCCGTGAAGGATCGGGCGGTTTATGAGGAGTATCTTGAAGCCCTGGGGGCGAGCGACGGGGCAAAGGAAAACTACTATAGCTGTCTTGAATTGAAGTCGGAATTACACTACGGGATCTTCAAGGACGGCAGGATCGCAGGGCAGGTTCAGGGATGTATCACACAGGTGGGTGATTTACAAATAAACACCGAGCTGGGGGTACCCTTGCTTTACGGTCTAAGGAACGATGCCCTTGAAAAGGCGGCGCTCTGTTTCGTTGCGGCAGATTTGTGTAAGCAGGGCATTATTCCGTATGCTTTTTCCTATTTTGACTGCGGGATCACCCCCGAGGGGTTTTATCCTATTGACGAGCAATTCAATATCATCCCCTTTGACGAGGAGGCGGAGAATCAAAACGCCCGCGCTCTCGGCTACGAAACGGTGAATATGAAATATACGGTCACTCTGTTTTGAGCCTTTGGCGCACCCGTTTTTTCCTTGAAAAGACACGAAAGCCCCTTGACAGAGAGCGTGCTTCATGGTATACTGACAAAAAGAAAGTGCGTCGATTTTTGTCTAAAAAGGGGTGATTTTTGTGCAAAAATTATATAAAATGGTTATAGAACGGGCAAAAACGGTCAAGCGAACCGCGAAAGAGTCAGTTGACCTGTATTTCCTTTGGCTGTTTGTCTTGGCAGTTGTCTTTTGGGGAAGTTAATTGTTCTTTTTTGCCGAAGCATATCGTCCCTTCCTTTCTGCCCTTTTTGCCACCCTGCTTGTGCCCACCGTCTTTTTTTCTATCAAACGCATCCTT
>JAFTMP010000055.1 GCA_017452335.1 Clostridia bacterium | reverse complement strand
TCTTTTTCATAATCTTCTTTTGGGACGACTTTGAAACCAAAATAAGAGAAAGGACACCCATGGCGGGTGTGGTATACACCATGATTGTAACAATACCAACGCCCTTTGATAAAGCGGCACAAAAATTGATGATAGAACAATCGGAAGAACGGTTTGAAACCCAGCTTGACGAGGTTTGCAAACAGCTCAAGGCGCGGGAGGATTTGAAGATCATTTCCTTGTCCGGTCCCAGCTGTGCAGGTAAGACCACCACTGCGCGCAAGATCATTTCGGAGTTGCAGAGCAGCGGAAAGCTGGTCAAAACCATTTCCATTGATGATTTTTATAAAAACAGAGAAGACTACGAAAAGGACTGTAAGAAGAAGGGGATCAAGAGCGATCTGGAATCAATAAGCGCTATTGATATGGACTATTTCTGTAAATGCTTTTCACAAGTTTTTTCAGGACAAACGGCACTGCTTCCGTCCTTTGATTTTTCAAAGGGCAGACGCTCGGGGCTGATGCCCTTTACCATGCGGGAAAATCACGTGATCATGTTTGAGGGCATCCAGGCAATCTATCCCGAGATCAGAGCGCTTTTCGGACAGATTCCCTCGGCGTACGTGTTTATTGATGCAAAGGACAGCTTTGAGAGCGGCATTTCCTACTTTACGGGCCGCGAGATCCGTCTTGCAAGAAGACTGGTCAGAGACTTTCACAAGCGCGGGGCTTCGGCTGAGCATACATACCGCTTGTGGGAGCAGGTTGTGGAAAATGAAGACCGTTCCATCTATCCTCATTTGGAGCTGGTGGACTATCATATTGATTCCACCATGTCCTATGAACCGATGATGTTAAAAAAAGAATTGACGACTATTTTGGGAAGTATCAAAGAAAACAGCAAATACTATGCAGGAGCACAGAGTTTTCTTGGCCGTTTTGCGGCATTTCCCGAAATGGATCACGGGCTTTTGCCCGAAAACTCCGTGTACCATGAATTTTTATAAGGGTTGATCGGAGGAGCTACGGGTGAAACGGGGAAGAAAGGACTTTTTTTCGGGAGTATTGCTTCTGACGCTGTCTGCCATGGCGGCGAAAATTTGCGGATCATTTTTTAAGATCCCGCTGGTGTCGGTGATCGGCGATGCGGGGATGGGGTATTTCAACTCTGCGTATGTGATCTACACCTTTTTCTATGTTCTTTCAACCTCCGGACTGCCCTTGGGACTGTCGATCCTTGTTTCGGGAAGCTTGACCAAAGGGGAGCAAAACCGATATTTGACAGCATCTTTGGTTGCTTTTGGCGGAATGGGGGTGCTTTTTGGAGCACTGATGTTCCTTTTTCCGGGACACTTAGCTTTGCTAGTAGGAAATGAGGGGGCAACGAGAGCCATTCGCGTGATGGCACCGGGACTGCTTTGCGTTTGTCTTTCGGGCTGCGTGAGAGGATACTTTCAAGGACTTCGGGATATGATGCCAACTGCCATTTCCCAAACGATCGAAGCCCTGGTGAAAACGGCAGGGGGACTGCTTTTGGCAAGACTTGCCGCCGTTAAGGGTGAAGATGGGGCGGCGTGTGCTGCCGCGGCGCTCTTTGGTGTCACGCTTGGAAGCGTCTGCTCACTGATCTATCTGCTTGGGTGCCTGTATGTGCACCGCAAAAGGGAAGAGACGGCGCTCCTTTGCAAGGCACAGGGTGGCGTTTACAAACGGCTGATCGCAGTTGTGCTTCCCGTGAGCATGGCGTCCATTGTGCTGAGTATTTCCTCGGTTATTGATCTTTCGGTCATGATGCATGGGTTGGTGAAGATCGGCTACAGTCAGCAGCAGGCAAACGCGCTTTATGGAAATTATACAGGTACGGCGGTTTCGCTTTTTAGTTTACCGCCTGTGCTGATCGCACCGATCGCCTCTGCTATCGTGCCTTTTTTGGCGCAGGTATCCAGTGAAGAGAAAAAAGAGCGCTGTGAGTTGTCGTTGCGCTTGACTTCTTTGATTGCGGCACCCTGCGCATTCGGGCTTCTCGCCCTTTCAAAGCCCATCTTGGTGTTGCTGTTTGGCGTACAATCGGGCAGTATGGGCGCACCGCTTTTGCAGATTTTAGCACCGTCGGTTTATTTTGTTGCTCTGCAAACGGTCAGCGGATCGCTTTTGCAGGCAAGTGCTGTGAAAAGCATTCCTGTGGGTTCGCTGGTGATCGGGGCGCTGTTAAAGGTGGCTGTATGTCAGATGCTTATTGGTAGGCTTGGGATTTTTGCCGCACCCCTTGGCACACTTTTTTGCTATGGTGTTGCCGCCGGGATCAATATTTTTTATTGTGTGAAGAAGAGACTTTTACGTCTGAATTTTTATAAAACGCTGATATTACCTCTTTTTTGCGGTGTCCTTTGCGGACTGTGCGCAAGAGGATGCTATCTGCTTTTGGGAAAGAGTCATGTTGCAACGGTGCTTTCCATTTTTATAGCGGCGGCAGTGTATTTGGTGCTGGTGCTTTTAACGGGGGCGTTTGACCGCCGTATGGCGGTACTTTTACCCTTTTTAAAGAAGTTGGACGCTGTTTTTTATAAGAAAAGGCGGCGGAGTTAAAACGGAAATCAGAAAGGATACGGCAGAGCCGTAGAGATATGGAAGCAAGGGATTTGATCAAAGAATACTATACGTTTGAGGATCTGTGCGCGATCATGACCCTTTTGCGCTCAGAGAACGGCTGTCCCTGGGATCGGGCACAGACCCATGAAAGCATTCGAAAGAATTTGATCGAAGAGTGCTACGAGGCACTGGAAGGAATTGATCGGGCGGATGATGCCCTTTTAAAGGAAGAACTGGGGGACATTCTCCTGCAGATCGTTTTTCACGCGCAGATCGCCAAGGAGGGCGCGCGCTTTGACATGGACGGCGTGATCAACGGCGTGTGTCAAAAGCTGGTGTCCCGTCATCCCCATATTTTTGCCGAAGAGCATGCAGACGGGGCGGTGTCGGCACTGGATAAATGGGAAGAAATGAAGAGAAGGGAAAAGCACACCAAGAGCGTGGGGGAGGATCTTGACCGCGTTGCAAGAACGCTTCCTTCCTTGATGCGCACGCAGAAATTGCTGAAAAAAGCAACCAAAGCGGGCTTGTATAACGAGTCACAAGAGGTTGTTACCAAAGAAACGCTTTCCTTAAGATATTTTGAACTTTGTGCGGATGCCAACCGTGCCGGCATTGATCTGGAAGAACTGGCGTATAGTGAAAATGAGGCGTTTATTGCGCAAATGAAGGAGAAAGAAGAGCATGAGAATTGATAAATTTTTAAAGGTTTCCAGAATCATCAAGCGCAGAAGCGTGGCAAATGATGCCTGCGATGCCCAGCACATCAGTGTCAACGGCAGAACGGTGAAGGCATCTTACGATGTGAAGATCGGGGATGTGGTTGAGGTGAGCTTTGGCGGACGAACGCTGGTGTTTCGGGTAAAGGACGTTAAGGAGCACGTACTAAAGGACGGTGCGGGAGAGCTTTACGAGGTGATCTCTCAGTAATACTTTAAGTCCCTCTTGAATATGTTTATAGAAACATTCGGGAGGGTCTTATGAACAAAGCAGTACAGAGCAAAATCGAACTGATTGATCGCGGGGTGCTTCGTCTTGACGGCGTGGAGGATATTTTGTCCTTTGACGAGCACAGCGTATACTTGAAAACGGTGCAGGGAAATTTGAATATTGACGGAAACGATCTGCACATTACGCGCCTTTGCCTTGAAGAGGGGGAACTGGTGCTTTCGGGACATATTGATGGGTTATATTATGTGATACAGACGGAAAAGAAAAAGGGCGGGCTGTTTTCCCGGGCAAAAAGCTGATGTTTGTTGTAGAAGCGCAGGATTTTGCCAACTATCTGTTGCGCGCCTTTCTTTTAGGCGTGCTTTTGGCACTGTTCTATCTTCTTTACGGCTTTGTGCGTGTTGCCTTTCAAAAGACGCCCCGTTTCAAAAAAGTCTTTTTTATCCTGCAGGCGCTGACTGATCTGGCGTATTGTCTGCTTGGAGCATTTTTGAATATCCTCATGATCTTTTCTGCAAACAGAGGACAGATCCGCATTATTGCTCTGCTTTTTGAGATGGCGGGGTTTCTGCTGTTGTATTTGCCTGCAGGGGCGCTTGTCAGGCGTATGCAGGAAAAGATGCTTCGCTTTTTTAGGCGCAGGGTACTTGTGCCCCTTTTGCGTACGCTTGGTCGTAAGCTGACGGCGGCATTATCGCGCATCCGCTTGGGCATGCGTTTTTTGAAGTTAAAAAGTCAGAGCAAACAGTTTGATAAACTTTACCTTGCAAAAATAAGAAAAGAATTACAAAAGGGTCGTGCGTTCCTTTTTACGGAGGAACAGCAGAAGGAACATACAGAAAGGAAGAGACGATGAAAAACGACAGTCATCTGCTATTTCGAATTGCGGTAGCACTGGGAATCGTGCTTTGTATTGTAACGATTATTGATTTGCAGTTGCGGCTCAATCGGCTCAGCGAGCAAAAAGAGGACTTAGAGCAGCAGATCTACGAAATAGAAGAAGAGATCGCGGAAATGGAATACCGCATCAGCTTGCCCTATGATGACGATTATGCGGCAAGGGTAGCACGCATGCAGTTAGGCTACCACTATCCCGATGAGTATCTCTTTATCAACGATCTGTACGGTGAATGAGATGCACTATCTGATCGAGAATCACTGGGAAGGTCGCATCGTGAAGGAGTATCTTTTTGGTGCGCTGTCTTTGTCGCGCGCGCAGGTCACCGCCTTAAAGAAGAAAGAGGAAGGAATTCTCTTAAACGGTGCGCGCGTGACCGTCAGAGCGGTGCTTAAGGCAAACGATATTCTGTCCCTTGCACTGGAAGATGAGCAAGACGCTGAAAACCTGGTGCCCTTTGACGTCCCTTTGCAGATCCTTTACGAGGATGAGGATCTTGTGTGCGTCAACAAGCCCGACAATATGCCCACCCACCCTTCCCACGGTCATTTTGATGACACCCTTGCCAATGCCTTGGCGGCATACTATCAAAAGCAGGGCAGACCCTTTGTGTTTCGTGCGGTCAATCGGTTGGACAGGGACACCACGGGTGTGGTGCTGGTGGCAAAAAACAAGCGCTGTGCCGCGGCGCTTTCCGCTCAGATCATGAGCAGAACCATAGAAAAGGAATACTTAGCCCTTCTTGAGGGCATGATAGAGCAGGATGAAGGGGAGATTGACAGAAGGATCCTGCGGGTGGCAGATAGTCTGATCATGCGTCGAACCGATGATGTTGAGGGCGAAGAGGCGCTGACGTCCTTCAGAGTCCTTGAGAGAAGGGCGGGCACGACGCTGGTAAGTGCTTTTCCCCATACGGGCAGAACCCATCAGCTGCGGGTCCATTTTGCTTATCTCGGTCACCCCATCTGTGGGGACAGCCTTTACGGAAGGGCAAACGAGCACCTGAACGGACAGGCTCTCCATGCATACAGGCTTTGCTTTACCCACCCTATAAGCGGGGAGCGGCTGATTGTCTGTGCGCCTCTTCAAGGTGCATTTTACGATATTTTGAAGGAGTACGGTTTTGAAACGGTTCAAACATCTTTACTCAAAAATTAAAAGAAGGGTTCCGCTGTTTGCACTGCTGTCCTTTTCCTTGGCAGTGCTTTCGGGGATCATCCATTTGATCTGTCTTTTCAGTGCAGACTTTGCAGATTTTTTTAATATATACATTGCGGGAACGGTGCGTTTGGTGATGGCAAAGATCACCTCTGTCCTTCCCACTTCTCTTGGAGAGCTGATCGTGCTGTTGCTTCCTGCCACAGTAGTGGGGATCATTGTTTTTGTTTCGTATAACGCAAAAAGAGAGCGGTACAGAACATTGACCCGCTTTTTTGCCTGTGCGTTTGCGGTGGTGGCGCTCTTTTATTCTTCCTTTGTGTTCACCTTGGGCATGGGCTATAGGGGAAGCGCACTGGAAGAAAAGCTGGCGCTTGACAGAAAGGAGCTTTCTTCCAAAGAGCTGGAGGAGGTAACACTTTATCTTATTGAGCAGGTAAACAGCTATGTGGATCAAATTCACTTTATTAAAGACTCTTCCTCGGTAATGCCTTATAGCTTTGAAGAGCTGAACGAGAAACTCAACGATGCCTATAAGAGCGTTTCAAAGGAATACGATTTCATCATGGGCTATTCTTCAAGGATCAAGCCGGTGCTTTCCAGCCGTCTGCTTTCCAAAGCGGGGCTTTTGGGTATGTACTCCTATTATACAGGCGAGACGAATGTGAATACCGATTATATGGACTATACCCTCGTGTATACCTGCGCTCATGAAATGTCCCATCAAAGAGGTATCTCAAGAGAGGATGATGCCAACTTTATGGCATTTCTGGTGTGTCTTGAAAGCGATGATCCTTATATCAATTATGCGGGCTATCTGAACATGCTGGAGTATATGCTCAACCCGCTGTACAGTGCATTGAAGGATGAGGGGCGTACCTCTCGGTATAGCACGATCTTGGCAAAGTTAGATGAAAAGGTGCGCATAGAGATCGGTGTCTCTTCTAAAAAAACACAGGAGAATATCGGTGTGATCTCCAAGGTCACCAACAAGGTCAACGACACTTTTATCAAGACTCAGGGCGATTCCAGCGGAAGCAAGAGCTACGGATTGGTTGTGGAATTGACCGCAGCGTACTATAAAGACCGCGTTTTGGAAGAGGAAAACGGTTGAAAGCGTTACAGAGGCTTAGATTATTTCGAAAAAGTAAAGATTTTGTCATATTTTTTTGGTATTTTTTTCAGAAACACTTGAAAAAAATCTCAGAATGATGTATACTGAATTGAATATATTATCGGTTTTTAAAATGCGTTTTAAAAATTGAGAGAATACATTGCCTGTCGCTTGGAATGTGGCAGATGTACTGAAAAGGAGGACAAACATGTTTAACAAAAAGGAATGCGTAGCAATGTTGCTGGCAGGCGGACAGGGAAGCAGACTGTATGCGCTGACTGAAACCACCGCAAAGCCGGCAGTGCCCTTTGGGGGCAAGTATCGAATCATCGATTTTCCGCTTTCCAACTGCGTCAACTCGGGGATCGATACGGTGGGTGTGCTGACTCAGTATCAGCCGCTTGTACTCAATGAATACATCGGCAACGGACAGCCCTGGGATCTTGACAGAGCCTCCGGCGGTGTTATGGTGTTGCCTCCTTATCAGGCAAAGGATGTTCAGGACTGGTACAAGGGAACTGCTAATGCCATCTATCAGAACTTGAACTTCATCAACCGCTATGATCCCGATTATGTTCTGATCCTTTCCGGCGACCATATTTATAATATGGACTATGCACAGATGCTGGAATACCACAAGCGCAACAATGCAGACTGCACCATCGCAGTGATTGACGTGCCGCTTTCCGAGGCTTCTCGTTTCGGTATTATGTATACCGACGAAAACGAGCGCATCACAGAGTTTGCTGAAAAACCCAAGAACCCCAAGTCCACCAAGGCATCCATGGGTATCTACATCTTTAACAAGGCAATGCTCGAAAAGTTCTTGATTGCCGATGCTGAGGACAAGGATTCCGAGAATGACTTTGGTAAGAACATCATTCCCGCAATGCTTAATTCGGGTGCAAGAATGTTTGCATACCGTTTCGAAGGCTACTGGAAGGATGTGGGAACCATCGACAGCTTGTGGGAAGCAAACATGGATCTGCTGGGTGCAGAGCCCGTGTTCAATCTGTATGACCGCCGTCACAAGATCTATTCCAGAAGCGGTGCCCGTCAGCCTCAGTATCTCGGAGATGAGGCGAAGGTGAACAACTCCCTTGTGACCGAGGGATGCGAGATCTACGGCGAAGTAATCAACTCTATCCTTTTCTCAGGAGTGTACGTAGCACCCGGTGCCGTTGTAAAAGACAGTGTGATCTTCTCTGACACCAAGATCTTGGCAGGTGCCAATGTACAGTACTCTATGCTTGATCATGACGTAGTGGTTGGCGAAAAGGCAACTGTTGGTCTTGAAAAGGCTGAAGGCGTTAAGATCGCAGTGATCGGTGCAGGCATTGAGGTTGCCGCAGGAGACACTGTGGAAGCAGGCGCAATGATCTATCCCGGAACTGCAAAGAATTAAGGAGGTAAAGTAACATGACCGAAGGAATTATTTTCTCTAATCTTCACGATGACGCGATCCCCGAACTGACCAGAGTTCGTACCATGGCTTCTCTGCCTTTTGCGTGCCGCTACCGTCTGATCGACTTTCCCCTTTCCAACCTGGTAAACTCCGGTGTGAACAGTGTTTACGTGGTAACTACCAGAAACTATCAGTCATTGCTTGACCATGTGGGCTCCGGTAAAGACTGGGACCTTGCCCGCCGTTCCGGCGGTCTGAAGATGATGACCCCCTATATGAGTGCCTTTGCAGGCACCGGCATTGCACGCTTCAACTCCCGTATGGAAGCACTGAAGAGCATTTCCAATACCATTTTCAATATGACCAGTGACTATGTGGTGCTGGCAGACTGCGATGGTATCTGTAATGTTAACATCAGCGACATGGTGGCTCAGCACGAAAGAACCGGTGCGGACATCACCGTTGCTGTAAAGAAGATGAATGTGACCCCCGAAAAGGCGGCTCGCTCCATTCTTGTGGATTCTAACGAAGACGGCAGAATCACCGATGTTCTCATTCGTCCCTCCCGCATCACCGGTGAGCACGATGTGAACATCAATATCTGGGTGGTATCCAGAAGATATCTGCAGGTGATGGTTCACGATGCAATGGCAAGAAACCTGACCAGTATGTCCAGAGACTTCCTTGCACGCAACGCTGCATTTGCTAAATACATGGTATATCGTTACGACGGATACTATGCAAGCTTCAGCTCCATGCAGGACTACTTTGCATGCTCCATGAATCTGCTGGAAAACAGCGAAGAAAGAAATTCCATCTTCGGCGTGAAGAACCGCCCCATTATCACCAAGGTGCGCAATTCCACCCCCACTAAGTACAGCGATGATGCCAAGGTTAAGAACTCCTTGATTGCAGACGGCTGTGTGATCGAGGGTACGGTTGAGAATTCCATCCTGTTCAGAGGTGTAAAGGTTGGTAAGAACACGGTGGTCAAGAACTCCATCCTGTTCCAGGATACCTACACCGGCAACAGTGTGAACCTCAATTGCGTGGTTGCCGACAAGAATGTGGTGATCAGAGACTACAGAACACTTTCCGGTTACGAAACCATGCCTTTCTGCATCGAAAAAGGAAAGATGATCTAAGTTATATAAGTAAATATTTTTAGAAAGTGCCGATCTCGGACGAAAGAACGAGATCGGCACCATGAGGAGTTTTATGAAAAAGATTTTGTTTGTTGCATCAGAGGCTAATCCTTATGCCGGTACTGGCGGGCTTGGTGATGTAATGGGTTCTCTTCCCGCGGCTCTTGCGGCGGCAGATCCCGACGCTGATGTAAGAGTGGTGATTCCTCTTTACAGCACTGTAAAGGCAGAATACCGCGAGAGAATGAAGAGAGTTGATGAGTTTGTCATCAATCTTTCTTGGAGAAGACAGTACTGCGGCGTTTATGCGCTGGAAGAGAAGGGCGTTACCTATTATTTTATTGATAACGAGTTCTATTTCAAGAGAAACGCACTGTACGGTAACTTCGACGATGGCGAGCGCTATGCATATTTCTGCAAGGCGGTTATGGACATGGTTGCACGCATTGACTTCGTGCCCGATGTTCTGCACGCCAATGACTGGCAGTCTGCGCTCTGCGTGATCTACCAGAAGCATAAGTATCGTTATCCCAACACCAAGACCGTTTACACCATTCATAATATCGAATACCAGGGTGTGTACGGATCGGAGTTGCTTGGCGATATCTTCGAGCTGGGTGAAGAAGCAAGACAGGATATGACCTACAACGGATGCTTGAACCTGACCAAGGGTGCTATGGTTTGTGCAAACCATGTAACCACCGTTTCGCAACAGTACTCCGAGGAGATCAAGGGCGAATATTTTGCAAGCGGACTGCATCATGCAGTAAGATCTTGCGCACACAAGCTCAGCGGTATCGTAAATGGTATCGACTACGCGCAGTTTGACCCCATGAACAGCCCCGAGATCGTTGCGGGCTTTGATCATACCGATCTGACCAACAAGGCACAGTGCAAGGCAGAGGTACAAAGACTGTTCGGTCTGCCCGAATCGCCCGAAACGCCTGTGATCGCGATGATCTCAAGACTGGCATCCCACAAGGGCTTTGATCTGGTTCGCCACGTGCTGGAGGATCTGCTCCAGAGAGACGTACAGTTCGTACTGCTTGGCACGGGTGAGAGTGAGCTGGAAAACTTCTTTAACTGGATCTCGAAGAAATACCCCCACAAGTGCGGGGTGATCCTTGCCTACAACAAGGCTTTCGCAAAGAAGGTCTATGCAGGCGCAGATATTTTCTTAATGCCTTCCAAGAGCGAACCTTGCGGACTTGCACAGATGATGGCATGCCGCTTTGGTACCGTTCCTGTTGTTCGTGAGGTCGGTGGACTTTACGACACCATTAAGGCATATAACCCCACTACAGAAAAGGGGAACGGCGTGACCTTCAAGAGTTACGATGCATACGATATGCTCAATGCTCTTGACCGTGCGCTTGAGCTTTACTACGACAGAGAGAATTGGAACAAGCTGACCGTGAATGCGATGACCAGCGATTTCTCCTGGCAGCGCTCGGCACTTGAATACATTAAATTATATGGCTCTCTGTGAGCAGTAAAAAACTAAGGATGGATTAACACAGACATGAACACGCAAACACTTACCGAACTGAAAAGCGCCCTGGAGGGCAAGCTTGCAAGATACTACAACGTTGCAATTGCAGATGCGAATAAGGAGCAGTTTTACGGCGCACTGCAGCTTGTAGTGAAGGATATTCTCTCCGGAAAAAGAGCACAGTTTAAAAAGGAAATTAAGAAACAGCAGTCCAAGAGAATTTACTATCTTTGCATCGAGTTTTTGATTGGCAGACAGCTCAAAAACAATGTAATGAACCTGGGAATTGAAGAGGAAGTGAAAACAATTCTCGGCGAATGCGGACTTGACTTTGACGACGTTTGCACATTGGAAGCAGACCCCGGACTTGGAAACGGAGGCCTGGGAAGACTTGCGGCTTGCTTTATGGACGCCCTGACCACCGGAGATTATTCTGCAACCGGATGCTCGATTCTTTATGATTACGGCATGTTCAAGCAAAGAATCATTGACGGCGATCAGGTAGAGTTGCCCGACGTATGGCTTCCTTCTGCCAATGCTTCTTTGATTCCCAGAACCGACAAGGCTGTGACCGTTCGTTTTGGCGGAAAGATCAGAGAAGAATGGAAGGATGGACATCTTGATGTTGTTCATACCGATTATGAAGAGGTGCAGGCGATCCCCTACGATCTGCCCATCTCCGGCTATAACTGCCATGCAGTAAATACTTTGAGACTGTTTAAGGCAAAGGACACCAAGCCATTTAATATGGGACTGTTCTCTCAGGGCGAGTATGTGAGAGCGATTCAGGAAACCTCCAATGCAGAGGTTATTTCCAAAGTCCTTTATCCTGCGGATAACCACACCGAGGGAAAGCTTCTGCGTCTGACTCAGCAGTATTTTCTGGTATCCGCATCGCTTCAGACCATTATTTCCGATCATCTGCGCCGTTACGGCACAATGCTGAATTTCGCAGACAAGGTAGCACTGCACATCAACGATACTCACCCTGCGATCGTTGTTCCCGAGCTGATGCGCATTTTGATCGACACCTATTCTTATAACTGGGAAGAGGCATGGGAGATGGTAACCAAGTGTATCACCTACACCAACCATACCGTACTTCCCGAAGCACTGGAATGCTGGAACGAGGATCTGTTTGCTCTTCGTTTGCCCAGAATTCACTCTATCATTTGCGAGATCAACCGCCGCTTCTGTGCTGATCTTTGGAAGACTTATCCCGGTGACTGGGATCGTATTGCCAGAATGTCCATCATTTGCAACCGCTCGGTTCGTATGGCAAATCTGTCTGTACTGGCGTCTCACACCGTTAACGGTGTGTCCGCACTGCACTCCGATATTCTGACCAAGACTGTATTCAGAGATTTCTACAAGCATACGCCCGAGAAATTCACCAACGTGACCAACGGTATTGCACACAGAAGATGGCTGTGCTTCTCTAACCCCGGACTGACAAAGCTGCTGGATGAGACCATTGGTACAGATTACAGAAAGAAGCCCGAGGAATTGGCAAAGCTCCGTGATTTTAAGGATGACAAGGCTGTTCTTGAAACACTGGAGCGTGTTAAGAGAGAAAACAAGGTTCGTTTTGCAGAATACTGCTTGAAGAAGCAGGGCGTTTCCATTGATCCCGATTCTCTGTTTGACGTACAGATCAAGAGAATGCACGAGTATAAGAGACAGCTTCTCAACACTCTGCGTATCATCTATCTCTATGATCAGTTGCTTGAAAATCCCGATTTGGATATCCAGCCCCAGACCTTTATCTTCGGTGCAAAGGCTGCACCCGGATACTATATGGCAAAGCAGATCATCAATTTGATCTGGAACTTGAGCAAGGAAATCGAAAAGCATCCCGAAATTTCTAAGAAGCTGAAGGTTGTGTTCGTGGAAGACTACAATGTTTCCGTTGCTGAAGTGCTCATTCCCGCGGCAGAGATCAGTGAGCAGATCTCCCTGGCAGGTAAGGAAGCCAGCGGTACAGGTAATATGAAGCTGATGATCAACGGTGCTCTGACCATGGGTACTCTTGACGGTGCAAACGTTGAAATGGCAGAGGCTGTGGGCAATGACAACATCTATATCTTTGGTTTGAGAACTGAGGAAGTGGATGAGCTGTGGAAGAAGGGATATTATTCTTCTGATTACTACAACAACAGCCAGGCGATCCGCCGTACCATTCACCGTTTGGGTGAGGGCTTCAACGGCAGACCTTATCAGGACATGGTCAACTATCTGTTAATGACGCAGGGTATTGCTGACCCCTATATGTGTCTTGCCGACTTTGATGACTACTGCTTCGTTCATGAGAAGGCAATCAAGGATTATGCCGACAGGGAGAAGTGGAATAAGATGTCTCTTGAAAACATCGCAGGTGCGGGTTACTTTGCAGCGGACAGAAGTATTGCAGACTATGCAGAGAAGATCTGGCACATGGCTCCTGTAAAGGTAAAAGACTGAAGTTAGAAACGAAAGGATTAGTCAGCATATGGCTTATGCGATAGACGATCAGAATAAAGTGCGGGTGCAGTTTACTGCCACCCGCACTCCCCATGCGGAACTCTTCACCGCCTTTGAGTACGGCGAGGAGCTACACGTGCTTCTGACCCTGCGTGAAGAATATGCCGCAGACAGTGCCGAGATTCGTCTTTTTTGTGACGATACCGGCAGAACTGTATCCATAAAAGGTGAAAAACAAAAGGATGAGTCCTTTTTGTTCACCATTCGAACCGACAGCATTTGTCCTGAAGGACAGCTTTTCGGTTTGTTTTACTACGCATTTTATACCCCTAAATTTATCGTGGCGCAGAATGAGTTCGGTGAGGGCTATATGATCGCTGTTTCGGGTGAGCAGATCAGCCGTTTTCAGCTGTCGGTGTACCGTCCGGGCACCAATGCGCCTTCTGTTCATGCCGGCGGGATCATTTATCAGATCTTTCCCGACCGCTTTGCAAAGGGCAAGGGGGCACCTGTAAAAGAGGGTGCTGTGCTTGAAGAGGATTGGTATGCGCCTATTTCCGAGTATCAAGCGGGTCCCGGTTTGCCTGTGAAGAATAATCACTTCTTTGGCGGAACCCTTTGGGGTGTGATCGAAAAGCTGGATTACTTAAAGACGCTGGGTGTTTCTGTGATCTATTTAAATCCCATTTTTGAGGCGGCTTCCAACCATAAATACGATACAGCAGATTATTCTACGGTTGATCGTATGTTTGGCGGGGAAGAGGCGCTTCGGGAGTTGATTACGGAGGCAAAGAAGCGGGATATCGGCATCGTTCTTGACGGCGTGTTTAACCACACGGGAGATGACAGTCTGTATTTCAATAAATACGGCAACTATCCCGGTGTAGGTGCTTACCAGAGCAAGGATTCTGCTTTTTATCCTTGGTTTTTGTTTACTTCTTTCCCCGAAAAGTATGAAAGCTGGTGGGGGATCAGTATCTTACCCAAGGTAAACGGTTCCAACCCCGAGTTTATTGATTTTATAGCCGGAAAGGGCGGTATTATCGAGAAGTATACCCGTATGGGTCTTCTTGGATGGCGTCTGGACGTGGCAGATGAGCTTTCCGATAAGATGCTGGATGCCATCAGAGCGCGCGTCAGTACGGAGCGTCCCGATGGACTGATCTACGGCGAGGTTTGGGAGGATGCTTCCAATAAGATCGCCTACTCTCACCGCAGACACTATTTTAACGGCGGACAATTGAATGCAGTGATGAATTATCCGCTGAAAAATGCAATCATTTCCTATTTGCAAAACGGAGATGCGGAGTCAATTTATTATGCTATGCGCATCTTGTATAGCCATTACCCCAAAGCCGTCTCTGATCTGCAAATGAACATCCTTTCCACCCACGATACCGAGCGGATCTTGACGGTTTTGGCAGGCTCTCCCGAGGGCTATAAGCCCAACAGCGAGTTAGCTGAAGCATCTCTTACCAAAGAAGAGCGTGCGCAGGCAGTGAAGCTGTTAAAGCTGGCAGTGATCCTCCAGGTAACTCTACCCGGTATGCCCTGCATTTATTACGGGGATGAGATCGGTATGGAAGGATATCACGATCCCTTTAACCGCAGACCTTATCCTTGGGGCAAGGAGGATCAAGATGTGCTGGCGTTTTACCGCACTGCCATGGCATTGCGTACCCAATACCCGCTTTTAAAGGATGCTTATTATAGAGGCGTTCTGCATCAGGACGGGGTGTTTGTGTTTGACCGCTTTACCGATGAAGAGCGCATACGCGTGATCGTCAACTGCGGGGAGCAAGATTTTGAGTATGAAGTTGAAGAGGGTGGGGTGTCAATTCCCGACATGCAGAGCGTTAAAGAGACGCTTTGCGTAAAATCGGGGGCGTATGCACTGCTCTATTTTAAAGAAGAAAATACCTGACAGCATGTATTTCAGCGAGGAACTAAAATAATTTGGTTGATCGTTTTTGATCAAGGTGCAAGTAGGTGTTTGAAATGGATGTTACTAAGAAAATTGCATTGGCTATCAGAGTGGTATCGGTTCCTTCTTTTTTAGCCATCGTTTTGGCGATGATTCTGTATATCAAGGAGGGCGGGGCACTGCTTGGCTATGTGATGCTTGCTTTTTTCTTAGGCATCGTTCCTGCACTTGCATATCCGATTTGCAGACTTTCTCCTAAATTAAAGAAAAAGGGAAGACCGTTTGAAAGGAAGATTGCTTTTATCACCAGCGGTGTGGGATATGTTGCGGGTCTGTTATATGGCTTGCTGACAAAAGAAACCAGACTGTTGATGATGGTGTACCTTTCCTATTTTTTCTCTGTCTTGGTTCTCTCGTTTTTTAACAGCATCTTGCACGTAAAGGCAAGCGGTCATGCTTGCGGTATTTTCGGACCGATCTCACTGATCGTTGCACTGGGCGGTCCTTTGTACCTTTTGCCGTGTGTTCTTGTATTCGCGGCTGTGGTATGGGCGTCTATATATTTAAAAAGACACAATCTCATGGAGATTATTTGGGGAAGTTTTTCCTCGGGTAGTTCTGTGATTGGTACGGTTTTAGCGTATAATCTGATTTTTTAAACTTCAATCGCCGCGTTTCTCGTAACGCGGTGATTGTTTTTTTGCTTTTTACCGATTGAAATAGGAAAACTACCTCAAAATCAGCATATATTATTGACTTTTTAGGAAAAACGTGTATAATGTATTCGTAAAGGTAGGTGCTTTTTTTGATAGAGACCATCAATAACGCAGGGCTTTCCATGACGGTTTATTATATTTTTCATGTTCTGGGATTTCTGTGCGTATTACTGTTTAATATCTATTACGGAAAAAAATATCAGATCAAGCCGTGGAAGTCTATTGTCACCACGCTGATCGTTTATTCTATAACATACGTTTGGATCTACATACTCAGTTGGGCTGAAAGCGGATTTAAGGCGTTCGGGGGCAATAATATTGTGCGCGGTTATATTTATATCCCCTTAATTGCCTTTCCTGTAGCGAAGCTTTTAAAAATCAAGTGGAAAAGCATGTGTGATTTTATTGCACCGTGCGTTTGCATCAGTCAAGGAATCAGTCATTTTGGGTGTATTTTTGCAGGGTGCTGTGAAGGGTATTCTTGCGCGTTTGGTATATATAACCCCTACGTGAAAGATGTTCTGTTTCCCATACAAATTTTTGAGTCGCTTACAGGCTTGACCATTGTGATGTTGGTATTTTACAGAGCTTATAAGCAGCAATTTAAAGTGGATGGTTTGTCCTATCCCTTTATGTTAATTCTATACGGGTTTACCAGGTTCTTTTGGGAGTTTGGCAGGAACAATGAAAAGATCCTGTGGGGATGCTCCTCTTTAGCATTCCATGCGCTCTTCATGGGCATCTGTGGTGTGATTTGCGTCATAATCTTAAAGAAGAAAATGACGAAGAACAATAAAAAAACAAAAAAGAAATTGAGAGGTAAAAAAGCATGAAACGTGTTTTTGCGGCTTTTTTAGCAATTTTAATGGTCGTTTTAGCCATGCCTTTAGGTGCATTCTCCTCGTTTGCACAGAATACGGACGAAGAGCAGATCGTTGATTCTACCGTTGCAGATACCTGGGATGGCAAGGCGGCTAGTGCCTTCTCTTCCGGTAACGGTACGGCGAGCGCGCCCTATGTGATCCGCAGTGCGCAGGAGCTTGCATTTTTTTCTCGTCAAGTAAATGCAGGGCTTTTTGGAAGCTCTTATGTAATGCTTGCCAACAATATTGATCTGAGCGGCTATGAATGGACGCCGATCGGCAATGCCACTACGCCCTTTAAAGGTAATTTTAACGGCAACGGCTATACCATTACGGGCATGCAGATCACCACGACATCATCGGGCATTGCCGGGCTTTTTGGATACAATGCGGGAAGTATTGCCAATTTGAAGCTGTCGGGCTTTAACGTGAATTTCTCCTATGCATCCGCCAATATCTATGCAGGTGCCGTGGTTGGGTATAACCAGACCTCCGGATCTGTTTTAGATGTAGAGGTGAAGACTGCACTGAGCGCAAAATATACGGGAAAAGGCGGCATATACGTTTATTGCGGCGGTATTGCAGGGTATAATGAGGGAACGATCGGACGGTGCTCCTACCAAAGTACGATCAATGTTATTTCAAATGGATCCTTTATGGCGGGCGGTATAGCCGGCTACAATTTCGGTACGATCTATTCTTGCTACGCAAAGGGCGCGGTAAATGGCAATAAAACCGTATCATACTCCTCCTATATGTTCGCGCTGGCGGGAGGCATTGCCGGCGGGAACTCTGCCACCATCATAAACTGCTATTCAACGGCAGATATTTCAACAAAGGTCGTTGCCGAAAACTCCAACGCCATTGCCGGCGGTTTAGTTGGTGAGGCGATGACTACAGCATCCAACATAGTGAATTGCTATGCAACGGGCTCGGTTTCTGCCAATGCAAACGGCGTAACCGCTACAGCGGGTGGTTTGATCGGCTACGCGAGAGGCAATGTGACCAATTGTTATGCAAATAATTCTGTTAGTGCGCTGACGGAGTATATCAACGCATCTGCCGGCAGAATGATCGCTGTAAATGCCAATAGTTCCTGCACTATTACCAATTCCTATGTAAACACCTCTTCTTCCATTTCCAGAACCTATTCTTATACCGAAACAAAAAATAACGGAAAAGACGGGTGTAATTATGAGGAGTGGCAGGAAACAGCCTGGGCTAACGACGGCGGTGCGAGTTGCACGGGAGAAACAGGAAAATTTACCGATTCCAAAGACTTTATCATCAATACTTTAAAATGGAGCTCCTACATAAGTGTGAGCGATCAAGCAGGCTATGCAAACAATACGTGGATCATCGAGGACGGCAGTCCGATGCTCCACATAGAAAACATCTATTCTCTCACGATCTGTTACCATAAGGATGGCGTAGTGGATCGTGTGGTGTTTGGCTGGAAGGATAAAAATGAGCAGTATTCGGTAAATACTCCTACGTATGTGGGATATACTCCCGACAAAACCACCGTTGCCGGGTCTATGGTTGCCGATACCATCATCGACGTACATTATGCCAAGAATTATCATACCCTGCGTATCAATCACTTAACTGCAGACGGTAAGAGCCTTGGATCCTATAGCGGAAAATTTGGTTATCATTCAGAGTACAGCGTTACTCTTCCCGAGTACGTGGGATACACGGCAAGAGAAACGGTCATTTCAGGCGTGATGGGAGACAACGATATCAGCGTTGACACTGTCTACGATGCAAACGAGTACACGCTGACCGTGAAGTATTTGTATTTTGACAGCAACGAGGAAGCGGCTCCCGAATACAAGAAAACGGTAAAATACGGGGAGAGCTATGCAGTTACCTCTCCCGAGCTTTACGGCTATACTGCCAGCCAAGGCGTGATCACCGGAACGATGGGCGCATCCGATACGGAGGTAACGGTGACCTATGCGGCGAACACCCATAAGATCAGCATCGTTTATCAGTATACCGATGGCAGTGAAGGCTTTACCGACGAGCATCATCGGCAGTACGGCACGGAATTTTCCATTGATACCATAAAAAAAGAGGGCTATACGGCAGACGTAGAGGTGATCAGCGGTATAGTTGAAGGCGACGTTACCTATACCGTAACCTACACGCCGAATGTGTATACCTTAACCGTAGAGTATACTTACGCCTCCAATGGCACGGTTGCGGCTGAAAGTGTCAGCATTCCCAAGCTGTTTGGGGAAGCGTATGAGGTCGTTTCTCCAGAGCTGTCCGGATATACTCCCAGTATAGATGTGGTTTCCGGTGTTATGCCCAGTGAGGATCTTTTGGTGAGCGTGGTGTACGGCAAAAATATGTATCCTCTCGTGATCACTTATCAGTATGAGGACGGTACGCTCATAGGGGAAGAAACGGTGAAGGTGGAGTATGACAGTAGCTATTCCATTTCGCCTCTCACAATTGAGTGGTACACTGCCGATCCTGCAGTTATCAGCGGCGTAATGCCCGATGAAACGGTTTACGTTACCGTCGTATATACCCGTAACGTTGTAAGCGGTGGATCGGGCGTTTGCGGAGAACAGGCAAACTGGATCCTGTATGAGGATGGAACGCTGGTGATTTCGGGAAGCGGGGATCTGTATGACTTTTCTTTGGCGGGCGCTCCTTGGTATGCCTATAGAGACAGCATTAAAACCGTGCAGATCGAAGAGGGCATTACCTCTGTTTCGGATCATGCATTTATGGATTGCTCTGCATTGACCGACTGCCCCATTCCCTCAACGGTCACGCGTATAGGGGAAAAAGCATTCTTTGGATGTGCGAGCATCACGGATATTTCTATCCCGCTCTCTGTGGAAGAAATCGACGTGGGGGCATTTTCCAATTGTAAGCGTCTTACCGCCCTTACTGTTTCGCAGGAGCATACTCATTTTACCGTTGAGAACGGTGTGCTTTATAACAAAAATAAAACCGAGCTGATCTGTTATTCCGCTGGACTCTACGCTTCTTCTTTTGACATTCCCCAGGGGATCGTGTCGGTAAAGGGATATGCATTTTACGCCAACACCTATTTGCGTACAGTGACCTTCCCCGAAAGTCTTGAATCAATTGAGATTTCAGCGTTTGAAAACTGTACCGGTATTTCCCAGGTGCAGTTGGTTTCCGATAAAATAGATATCGGCGCTTACGCATTTAAGGGAAGCGCACTGGTAACAGTGATCATTGACGGTGCCGTAGGGGTACTGGGTGATCATGCCTTTGATTGTACGACGATCAAATCTGTATACTTTAAAGGGAACGCACCGACCGATGCGGGCGAAGACGTTTTCGGAACGAATCAAACTGTTTTGGAACGGCTGTGTCTCTACTATCCCTTGGATAACGAAAGCTGGCCCTCTCAGATCAGAGTTGTTTCCGATAACGGTTATAAGTCCGAATACTGGAGAAGCTATCATGCCTATGCGTATAGCGGTATTTTGGACGTTACCTTTGCAAATGCCGGCAAGCAACAAGTCTATGCTGTGTTTGTGTATTGTGATAAAACGCCTATCTCGGGTGTAGAGGTGAGCGTTGACGGTGTTGTGAAAACTACGGATAAGGACGGCTTTGTGTACTTCGTTTACGAAAACGTAAACAAAGTCAATTTGATGATTCATAAGGATAATTATTATAGTACTTATGAAACGGAAAATGCTTATCTGCTCAAAGAGATCGGCGTGGATTACTTCAATTTGTTTACAGATTCTTCTGTAAAGGGTGTGTCCTGCTATGGTAACGATATAGCAGGAGACTTGGCATATATCAACGTGAAATACGCCGGATCTATTCCCATCGTGGTGCAGGGAACCACCGATTTTAAAATTGAGAAGATGCAGATCGTTCAACATGTAAAGGATGCCAAGAATGAATCAGGTGCGCTCATTCCCAAGGTCCTTCAAACGATCTACAAGGGCAACAACGCTCTTTCACAGGACGGACGTTGCTGTTTTATGATCGAAGCATCTGAGTTTTCCTTTGATCCCGACACAGAACAGCCCATCTATGTGTATATGTATACGGACAGCGGCGAGGATGTGATTGTGGAAGAGCTGTATATTCGCACCATCTCCTTCACGTTCAGCGGAGAGTTTGAAAACCTGTTTGGAGATGTTGCCTTGGAGCTTTCCGATACCGGTGTAGAGTTCCTTGACGGTATCAAGATCAATTTTCAATCTCCCGTAGATTGTCCCCTTTCTTTTGCAGTGGTGAACAATGAGCTCTATATTACATGGGATATGGATGATGTATTGGATAGTGAGCTTCAAAAAATTCAAACTGAGGTGGACGGTCAGAAAACGAATCTGAAGGATGCAATTTCCGACACAGAAACGCGTGTCAAGAACTTCATGGAAAATGCAGCTCAAAAGGCGGATGAAAAGCTAAAGGGGAATAAATTGATTAAACCCAAGAAGCATACAGCCGATTTTTCCCTTGAAACAAATATGGCGGGCGGTTTGTGTTTTGCTATTGGTGAAGAAAATGATCTGCAGATCATTCGCTCCTACTTGAAAATGTCTATAGAGCTGGAGGCTTCCTGGACGGCGGATTATGTTTTGATCTTTTTGCCCATTACAATCCAACTTAAAGCAAACGCTTCCGGGGAATTGGAGATCAAGGGACTTGGCTTTGATGTTCAAAACTGCGAGATCCTTCTTCCCGAGTATACCGTAACCACAGAGGCAAGCATCCAGATGAGTCTGGGAATTGGAAACCGCGTACTGTCAGCGGGTGTATTTGGCAGAATCAAACTGACCAGTACCATCGTTATTGGCGAGGTTACATATTTTGACGGTCTTGTTCTTTCGGGTGAATATGGTATTTACGCAAAGCTGGATGTAGGGCTGTTCTCACTGTACGGAGAAAAATCGTGGCAATTCATGGAGGTCGAGCTGATTCCAAAATCTCAATCTTTAAATCTTCTTGATGAGAGCGAAACGGGCTATCTTGGTTCGTATAACGGCTTGCCGGTTTATGATCTGACTTCCTACACATTGGAGCGCGTTTCGGTGGATATAGAGGATGTGGAGTGGGAAAGTGACATTTCTCAGCAGATCGAAGTGGATTCTTACGAGCATTCCAAAGCACAGCTGATCGATCACAACGGTGAGACAATGGTCGTTTATTTGACTGTTGATGCCAATCGAAACAGCTACAATGCGCAAAAGCTGGTCTACAGAATTTATGATGAGACTACGAGAACCTGGTCGCAGGCTGTCTCAGTGGAGGATAACGGAACACGTGATTCCGCCTTTGCGGTTTC
>JAFTMP010000054.1 GCA_017452335.1 Clostridia bacterium | reverse complement strand
TCCTACTACGTGGATGACGAAACGGGCATCTGCCTTGGTATGGAGTCGGGCATGTCAGCGGCAGGCACCCCGCTTGGGCAGTCGGGTGAGGTCTTCATCTGCACCGAGTTCGTGACCGAAGGCATCCTCTCCCTTCGCGATAAGCTTCCCGAGGCTTAAAAAACAAGCGACAAATCAACAAACAATTAAAATAAACTTAACGAACAAAAGGAGAATCAAGCAATGGCAAATTTCATTAAGAACGCATTTAAGGACATGAAGGAAAGCGCAAAGGCACAGCACGAGGTAGACAAGGCAAATATGGCGGCTGTAAAGGCAGAATCCAAGGCACAGTGGGAGGAAGCAAAAGCAATGGGCAAGCCCGAGACCCGCAAGACTATTTTACAGGCAGAAAGAGACAAGCAGATAGAGGAGGCAAACCAGCGCAAAGCGCAGGCAGATGCACGCATCGCCACCGCAAAGGGTAACAAATAAAGCCAAGACAAGACGGCGCAACACACCGTCTTGTCTTTGCGTTAAAAAATAAAGGAGAACAAGGCAAATGAACGCTATTGAAATAAGAAACCTTTCCAAAAGCTTCAGAGGCATGTATGCCGTGGATCATTTGAACATGACCGTTCCCGTGGGTGCCATTTACGGGTTCATTGGCGAAAACGGCTCGGGCAAATCCACCACCGAAAAGCTCATCTGCGGGCATCTGGTGCCCGACGAGGGACAGATCACCCTCTTCGGCAAGGACTATACCGACCCCGGGGTGCGCGTGCGCGTGGGGGCGCTGATTGAAAACGCAGGGTGCTTTCCCAACTCCAGCGTCTATCAGAATTTAAAGATGCAGACCATCAATTTGGGGTTAAAGGATGCCGACGAGCAGATTGCAAGAGTCCTGGGGATCGTTCGTATGGAGGAGCACGCCAAATTAAAGTTTAAAAACTGTTCGCTGGGCATGAAGCAACGCATCGGCATTGCCATGGCGTTGCTGGGCGAGCCAGCCCTGCTCATTCTTGACGAGCCCATCAACGGTCTTGACACCGACGGCATGCGGATGATGAGAGAAATTCTTGTAGATATCACCAAAAACTACGGCTGTACCGTACTCATTTCCTCTCACATCCTCGGGGAGCTTGAAAAGATCGCCACCCACTACGGTATCATCCGACAAGGGAAAATGATTATGGAGCTTTCGGCAGAGGAGATGGACAGCCGTGCGCAGGTGTTCGTATCGCTTAAAACGGAGGATATGCAGAGCGCAAAGGCTGTTCTTCAAAAAAACTACCGCGATGTCAGAGAAGAAGAGGGATATCTGCGCGTTTATGATGTGGACGACACCGCCGCCATCGTGTCGCTTTTGATGGAACACGGTCAGCCCGTCAGTGAAATTAAGAAGAACAAGATCGGGCTTGAGGAATACTATGTGGAGCTGATGTCAAAAAAGGAGGAGCTGTAAAATGACCAACCCATTGCAATTTGAATCACCGAGCTTTAAAAAGCGCATCAAGGGGATGCTGGGCGTAGACTTTTACCGCCTTTTTCACACCCCGATGTTTTATATTTTCCTGTTCATCGCGGCAATCATCCCCGCAATGATCTCGGCAATGACCATGATGCCCTCCCCCGACGGCGGGGCAAGCACGCCTCTTTACTCCAATCTGTGGCAGATCATTGCCGCCTCCAAGTCTCTTTACGTTATCAAGACTATTGCCGATTACGCCAATATGAATATGGTCTTCATTTTCGGGGGCATTATGGTGTCGGTCTTTATCGGGCACGACTACAAAAGCGGCTATGTGAAGCAGCTTTTCACCACCCACGCCAAAAAGCAGGACTATATGATCTCCAAAAGCCTGGTCTGCGCCTTTGCCATGGCGTGCATGTGCATCACCTACCTCATCGGCGGCATTGTCGGCGGACTGTTTGCAGGCTACGACACTTCGGTGAATGTGCTTTCTCTGGTGGTTGCGGTTCTTGGAAAAATGATCCTGTCCTTAGGCTGGGCAAGCCTTTACACCTTCTTAAACGTGATCTTTAGAAGATACTTCGGCATTTCCATCGCCTCCTCCTTCTTTTTCGGCACGGGCATTCTCATCATCGGCGTGGCGGCGATCGTGGAAAAGCTGCCCATTCCCACCGCCATCCTTAATATTTTTCTTTACGGCGCCTCGGTCAACGCCAACCTTTCAAGCGGTATTAGCGCGCTGATCGTTTGCATCGCGGTTTCTTTGGCGTGGGCGTTCTTCTACAATTTCCTTGGCACAAAGATTCTCTCAAAGAGCGATGTTTATTAAGAAGGGGGAAAAGGATATGAATGCAATAGAAATTAAAGGACTTTCCAAGAATTTCGGCGCAAAGCAAGCCGTTTGCGCGCTGGATATGACCGTTCCGATGGGTGCCATCTACGGCTTTATCGGGGAAAACGGCTCGGGTAAGTCCACCACAGAAAAGATGATCTGCGGGCTGATTCCCAAAAGCGGCGGCTCCATTAAAATATACGGCAGGGATCACACCGATAAGGACGTGAGAGCAAAAATGGGCGTTTTAATTGAAGCCCCCGGGTGCTTTGGCGGGCTGAGTGTTTTTGACAACATGATGCTTCAAGCGGCAAATCTCTCCATTCCCAATGCCGAAAGGGAGGTCATCAAAACGTTAAAGATGGTCCGCATGGAGGGCGCGGCGGGCAATAAATATAAAAACTGTTCGCTTGGCATGAAGCAGAGAGTGGGCATTGCCATGGCACTGCTGGGCGACCCTACCCTGCTGGTGCTGGACGAGCCGCTCAACGGTCTTGATGCTGACGGCATGCGCATTATGCGGGAAATTTTCCTTGATATCGTAAGGGACGGCAGGCGCACCATCCTTGTTTCCTCCCATCTGTTAGGG
Source organism: Clostridia bacterium (assembly GCA_017452335.1). Taxonomy (GTDB): domain Bacteria; phylum Bacillota; class Clostridia; order Oscillospirales; family CAG-272; genus UBA11512. The sequence continues at coordinate 1,937 of JAFTMP010000054.1, read as the reverse complement.
GAGCTGCAGAAGGTGGCGACCCACTACGGCATCATCCGCCACGGAAAGATGATCTGCGAAATGACGGCAGAACAGCTTGATGCCGACTGCCGCACCTACGTAGCGTTGCAAAGTGCGGAAATGAGCAGAACGAAGGCTCTTCTCGGCTGTAAATACACCCGCGTGGAAGAAGACGAAGCGGGGTATCTGCGCGTGTACGATCAGACTACCCCCGAAGAGGTGGTGACCTATCTTTATAAAGAGGGTATTCCCGTCACCGAGATCAAAACAGACAAGATCGGTCTTGAAGAATACTACATCGACTTGATGAAAGGGGGCAACTAATGATGGAACAGTCGGTAAACTTTGAATCCTTCGGCTTTGGCAAGCGCCTATCCGGTATGCTGAAGGTAGACTTTAAAAGAATGCTCAAATCCCGTGTTTTTTACATTCTCATCGCTTGCGCGCTGGTACTGCCCATTTTGATGACAGTAATGATGGCAATGATGGACGGGTCGGAAAGCGTCAACCAGCAGACGGGTGAAATTACCATTATGGAAGGACCGGAAAATGCCTGGCAAAACATCGGCACCCTGCCGGGAGGCGAGGACATGGGCGGTATGGACGTTTTTGGCATGTGCAACATCAACATGGCATTTATGGGGGTATGCGTCTTTGTCTGCCTCTTTATTTCCGATGATTTTCGCAGCGGTTATGCCAAAAACCTCTTCACCGTACGGGCAAAAAAGGGCGAGTATGTCATTTCAAAGACCCTTATGGGCTTTTTATGCGGAGCACTGATGCTGATCTTCTATTTTGCCGGCTCTGCCCTTGGCGGTGCCATTGCAGGGCTGTCCTTTGATCTGCATGGGCTGAGTTACGTGAATCTTGCAATGTGTCTGCTGTCTAAGATCTTTTTAATGCTCGTGTTCGTGTCCATCTTCACTCTCATTTCGGTGGCGGCAAAAAAGAGAACGTGGCTCTCTATCTGCGGGTCGCTGGGCGGCGGGATGCTGCTTTTCATGATGGTTTCGATGATCTCGCCTTTAAACGCCACCATCGTCAACGCGGGGCTCTGCCTTGCAGGGGGGGTGCTCTTTGCACTCGGTCTCGGAGCAATCAGCACGCTGGTACTGAAGAAAACCAGTTTGGTATAAAAAACAGCTTTTGACGCAAAAACGGCAGATCCCGCGGGATCTGCCGTTGCTTTTATGCTAAAAATTCAAGCTCGCAAAGGGTTCCTTCTTCAAGGAAGGTGATCCGATAAGCCTTATAGTCGACTCGATCCTCTTCCTTGATGGCAAAGGGACGGATGAAGTTATCAAAGAGGAAGGTTGCATCCTTGACACAAAGAAGCTCGCTAAAGGCTTCACCGTCAGCCGAGCCCTCGATCTTAAAGGATGCGGGTGCCTGCTCCTTCTTGCCGCAGGCAAGGGTCACCAGGGCAAGGGGCTTCGGCTCTTCAAGAAGGAGGGTTATGCTATCGCCCGCCTTAACGGCAGTGCCCGTCAAGCTGTCGTTATCAAGAAGAGCGCCGTAGCCGTCAACGGTGCTTTGCACCTGTCCGCCCTCGTCAAAGAGATCCCACAGCGTTTCTGCCGTACCCCGATCCGCCGCTGTCATAGAGGTGGGGCGGGCATCCTCGCCCATGCCCCAGCTTGAAGGAGTGTCTCCCATTTCAAAGACGATCTGCCCCCCTGCCCTTAACTGCTCGTGGGTAAAATAGAGCTTGTCGTGGCTTTTACCATTGAGGGTACAGGACTGAATATACACATTCTTTTTCGAATTGTTCTTGGCGATCACCGTAAGCGTCTTGCCATTGTCCATCTTTAAGCTCAACTTTTCAAAGAGGGGCGAGGTGATGATATATTCTCCCGACGCCATGTTATAAGGATAAAGTCCCATGGCACAAAGAATATACCAAGCGGACATTTCGCCGTTATCCTCATCTCCGGGGT
>JAFTMP010000053.1 GCA_017452335.1 Clostridia bacterium | reverse complement strand
TGTGTATCCACCTCTACCAAGGAAAATCTGACCGTACGCGTTGCCGCTGAAAACGTCGCAACCGCAGGCAAGTTCGAGCTGGCTAAGATGGCAAAGCAGTATAATCTGGACGCCATCCACGACACCGTGCACGAAATGGCTCGCGACGAAGCAAGACACGGCAAGGCATTTGCAGGTCTGCTTGAGAGATATTTCGGAAAGTAATTTGATTATATATGGGCTCTGCCCATACCCGCCAAGCACCTTTTTGTAAAAAGGTGCTTGGAACTCCAAAAACTTTGAATGAGGGGATTGGGTTAGGGGTATATTAAATTCAAAAGGAGTATATATTATGAAATACGTTTGCCCCTGCGGCTATGAATACGATCCCGCCCTGGGCGATCCCGATAACGGCATCGCGCCCGGCACCAAATGGGAAGACCTTCCCGAAGACTTCGTCTGCCCCATCTGCGGTCTTGGTAAGGACGCATTCGAGGAACAAGAATAAATTTTCCTCCATAAAAAAGACTTGCTCTGCTTCACGGCGGAGCAAGTCTTTTTTCAACAAAAATGCGGCAATCGGTGCACAAGGTAGAACATCCCTTGCGCCTTACTAAAACACGATCACGTCCATTCATCCTCTTGTTCACCGTATTCAGACATAATATCCGTTACGGAACGATTTATAAAATAATCCCCATACGCATCCCCGGTGGATATCTCGTATCCTTTCCCGCTCAATCTACTCAAAATCTTCATTTCAAATTTCTGTTTTACAAACATATACTCTTTATCAAAGGCAGAGAACACCAAGCCTTCATTCTGTTCTTCTGTCAGCAACGCAGAGATCTCTGCAAGCACCGCCGTTCGAGAAACATCGAGGACCCCCTCTACGCTAAATGCGCTCCAACCGTCCTCGCGGTCCATTGAAGTCCCCGGAGCATCCTTCGTTTGACAGATCACAGAAATGCCTTCATTCGTTTTTCCAATGAAACAGCATTCTGCTCCGAGCTCCACCCCTGAAAGATCCGAAACCTTACACACCGTAAACGCACCCTCTATTTTTCTTACTACCATTTTTCTGCTCCCTTCGACCAAAAAGATTCTCCGCTACATTATTATAGCAGAAAAATACCGTTTTTTCAATCCATTCGGACCAACTATTCAAAAAAACGAAATGAAAGTTTTTATATGACCTTTGCCCCCAAACGCAGCATCGCCCCGGCACCAAGTGGGAAGACCTTCCCGAAGACTTCGTCTGCCCCATCTGCGGACTTGACAAGGACGCTTTTGAGGAGCAGGCATAAATAGAGTTTTTCCTCCATAGAGACAGAGCATTTGGGTCTGCACATTGTTTTGGAAATATTCCGTTTCCGCTTGCGGAACGCGGTTGTTTAGACCGCGAGGAATATTTCCAAACGGCGTAAATTGACTTTCAATTTACCGCCAACTGTGCACGCCGTTCGGTGCTCTGTTTTCTTTTTTTGTCGGTATAAAATCGGAATACATCCCTCCCCTCTTCTTCCATGGTATCAAAATCAATCATTGCAAAATCGGTAACATGATGATACCACCTACTGACGCCTAAAGGAATTGGCGTGGATTCCGAAAAGTCATCTTTTTTCAAATAAAACTTACTTTTTTTCATTTTTCCTTGTAACAGTTACAGCCCTCACGTGTATACATAAATGAAAACAAAAACCAAAAGGAGAAAACTACTATGAATAAGATTTGCATTGAAAAAATGGAAGAGCTGCTTACCAATGAAGACTTTGCCGCTAAAATTGAAGAAGCCGGTTCTTATGAAAATGCACACAAGCTCTTTGTTGAAAACGGTGTTGATGTATCCTACGAGGAGTTCTCGTCTTTCATTCGTCAATCCGGTGACGCAATGAAAGCGCACGGATATGTTTCTGAAGACGGAGAACTCAGTGCTGAATTATTGGAACTGGTCAGCGGAGGCGGTATCGGCGGAAAAGTTGCTGCTATTTTCACATGGGTAGGTGCCGGGGTAGCGTATTCCGTATGTCCTCCTGCCGGTGTTGCACTTTGGCTGTTAGGCGGAGCATTGTGGGGACAGTGATACCGCCCGAGGTGCACCATTTGTATAAAGCATAAAAGGCCACAACTACCACGTCCTTCATTGTCGTAGTATATCCCGAAAATATCAAAAAGGGGCTGTCGAATTAGATGCAGAAGCCGCGATTTTGCCATCGTCGGCGTACAGAGGTACCGTGCCTTGCCTGCGGTTGGAATCAAGTGGAATTGGCAAAGAAACTAAGCGTTACAAAGCAAAACGGTATCCAATTGGGAAAATGACAACATCCAGCCGTCCATTGAAACGCTGGTGCGTCTATCAAAGCTTTTTGGCGTCACCACTGACTATCTTCTGGGACTTGACGAAATCCCCCGTCTTAGTGCCGAAGGACTTTCCCCCGAAGTGATCGGGCATCTTTCTCTTTTAATTGAGGATTTTAGAAAAAGCAACGAGAAAAGAAATTGACAAACCCAACAGGGTATGCTATTATAATGGTAGCATATCCTTTTATTTTGGAGGAATGTTTGAAAGGTAAATCTTTCAAACAAAAGAAAGGAAAGCTTTTGCAAAGCGAAAGCTATGGATTTCATTATGGATCAAAAAGCTCTTTATAAACTTTCTTACGGTATTTATCTGCTCACCGCCAAGGAAAACGGTGTGGATAACGGTTGCATCATCAACACTGCCGTGCAGGTGGCAAGTGATCCGTTGCGCATCAGCATTTCTGTAAACAACGCGAATAAAACCTGCGAAATGATCAAAAATACCGGCATTTTTAACATCACTGCCCTGGATGACACCGTTCCCTTTGAGCTCATCCGTCGCTTTGGCATGCAGTCGGGAAAAGACACCGACAAGTTTGCGGGCTTCCGCCTTGCCTTCCCTGCCGACAACGGCGTGAAATACATTGTGGATCACGGCGTGATGTATCTTTCCTGCAAGGTTGTTAAAAGCATGGATTTGGGCAGCCACACCCTCTTTATTGCAGAGGTCACCGACGCACTGACCCTTTCCGATGAGCCCCCCTGCACCTACGCCCACTATCATGCCGCCATCAAGCCCCAGCCCGCCGCAAAGGCGCCTACAGAAGAAGGCAAAAAGCAGTGGGTTTGCACCGTTTGCGGGTATGTTTACGAGGGCGACGAGTTACCCGACGACTTTATTTGCCCGCTGTGCAAGCACGGCAAAGAGGATTTTGAGTTAAAATAAAAAAAGGAGGCTTTCGCAAGCGAAAGCCATGGTTGAGTACTATGCACTACACCACCCCAGAGTTGTCTACCCCTCGGCTGATCTTGAAAAGAGGGAGCCTTGCGGATTTTAAGAAGGTCTACGAATACGATTTTAGGTGCCTGCGGGATGTCTGCGGCGAACTTAAATATGTGAAGCTGGACCCCGCCCTTATTGAAGGCTTTGAAACCGCCGCTGATGAGGAGGACACGCTGAACTGGATCCTCTTTTTAAAGGACACCATGACCCCTATCGGCGATCTGGTGGCTGAACGTCCCGTTCCGGAGCTACACGCCATAGAGCTTGCCTACAACCTTCATCCCGCCTATTGGGGGCAAGGCTATATGCCCGAGGCTGTGTGTTCGGTACACTGCAGTTTGACAACATTCTTTGCGGATACGATGAAGGGAATGTAAAATCCAAGCGGGTGATCGAAAAGCTGGGTTTTCTTCCCTATGAAACAATACCCAATGCTTGGCAGAAAAACGGCGTGCCCATCACATCCTACCGGTGTATTCTCTCAAAAGAACGGTTTTACAAGACTGTTTGAGGCGTCTTTTAAATTCTATAGAGCAACAGAAAAGGAGGCGTTTGCCTCCTTTTTTTGCTTTTATACGTTACATTTGCTGAAGATTGGGATCCTTCACTGTTTTTTCATTGAGCCACAGCGTCACCTCGGTAAGCTTATAGGAGCTGTCAAAGGTCAGCGTATACTCCACCTGGGCATACATGTGATTGCAATTGTAATAAATATACACGCTCTCCTCGTCCCCGTAATACTCCAAAAACACGCAGGATTTATAAGCGCCCGCCGTTTTGGTGATCTTTTCGTAGTCCTTTTTCAGATCCTTCACATCAAGTCCATCGGCGTGCTCTTCAAGGTCATCAAACTTCCCCTGCGCCATCAGCGAGATCATCTGCTCCGCACAGGAAAAAAGCTTTTCTTCTTCCATCCCCTCGGGCAAAACACCGTAATACATAAAGGGATACACGCAAGAGGAACAAAGCACGCACAGCAGTGCAAGCAACACCGCAACAATTCTCTTTTTCAAAAAGCCCCCTCCTCTCATTTCGTCTTTTTCTCCTTTATTTTACCATATTTCGCCGCACTTGTCAACCTCAAAAGAGCAAGGGCAACGACTCTTCCCCAAGGATCTGCATGGAGTCGGGGGTGACTTTACAGGAAAGCGCTCGAATTTCCACACCCTGCGCCCGCGCCTTTCGAAGTGCCCTTCCAAAGACAGGATCTGTTTCGTCATTTGACGCAAAGCCCTGCATGCCCTGCATTTGCACCACACAGAGAATCATGGCACCATACCCCGCGCGCTTTGCTTTGCAAAGCTCCGTCAAATGCTTGCTTCCTCTCGCCGTCGGCGCATCGGGAAAGCGGGCAATGCCCTCATGCTCTAAGGTCACGCCCTTTACTTCCACGAATATCTTCTCTTCCCCATGCTCCACATAAAAATCAAAGCGGGAGTTTTCAAAGGTTTTCTCGGGTAAGATCAGCGCGTCCTTTCCGTAAAGCGCGCGCAAATATTCCCCCGCCGCGGCATTGGGGGCGAAGCTATCCATGTTTACAAGCATTTCCCCTTTATAAACGGCGATCAGATCATACTTTGTTTTACGCGCACTGCCCTCGGGCGCTTTTTCAAGAAAGACCTGCACGCCGGGAAGGAGCAGCTCCTTGCATCTGCCTGTGTTTTTCACGTGGCAAATTTCTATGTTCCCGTCAATTTCCACGTGGGCAATAAAGCGGTTGGGGCGGGCTAAAAAGCGCCCCGTTACAATATTTTGATAGGTCATTTTTCCTCCGAAAAGGAAAGAGTTGCCCTGCTGATGCAAGACAACTCCCTCATTTTAGTTTTTTGTTTTACAGCGGCTGCTCGAAAAAGATTACCTGCTTCTTCTCGATGCTCTCAAATGCCGCTTCGATGACCAGCATATCTCTAAGCATCTGCTCGTGGGTCACGATCTGAGTTGCCTTGCCGTCGATGGTGGCACAGAAATTGCGGTAGAAATCGTGCACATCCGATGCGGGACGCTCGATCTCATAGCTGTTGGTGGTAATTTCGTCTCTGGGCGCCATGGTCTTGGTCAGTCCTGCCGCAGTCTGCACCGGCACCACGTCGCTTTCGTGCCATGCCTTGCAGTGTACCACCTTGGTCTTCTGCGTCCAGTCGGTGATGAGCGCACTGCCCGAAAGACCTCTCATGTAGAAGCGAGGCATGGAAATAAAGTTCAGCGTACCCACTTCCACATAGCCCTCTGCGCCATTGTCAAAATACAGATGGAGCTTGAAGCCGTCGTCTACCTCTTTGTTGGTGATGTTATCTGCCGTGCAGTAAAGGTGGGTGATCTTGTGACCCTTGAAGAGCAACAGCATCTGGTCCATGGTGTGAATACCCCAGTCATAGAGCATACCGCCGCCGTATTCCTTCTGACCTCTCCAGTCGCTGGGAATACCTCTGCTTCCGTGGATACGGGACTCCACATTGACGATCTCACCGATCTCGCCGCTGTCCACGATCTTCTGCATTGCCAGATAGTCCACGTCCCATCTTCTATTCTGATGCACGGTAAAATACTTGCCTGTTCTTTCGCTTGCCGCGATCATTCTCTTCAAAGACTCCGAGCCGATGGTTACAGGCTTTTCGCAAATAACGTGCTTGCCTGCCTCCAGCGACTTAATTACCAGCTCCTCGTGCACATCATTGGGCACTGCGATGGTCACTAAGTCCACCGTGGGGTCATTTAAAACCGCTTCAAAGCTGTCATAAGCATAAATGCCGTTGTCTCTTGCCGCCTGCTGGCGCTCTTCTTTAATATCATAAGTACCTGCCAGCTCTACCACGTCGCTTGTCAGCGCGTTTCTGGTGTGCCAGCCGCCCATTCCGCCGTAACCGATTACAACAAGTCTCTTTTTCATCTCAATACTGCCTTTCTTTTTTCATCAGACATTCCTATACAAAGCCATTATACTACAATTCCTTACTTTTTTCAATAGGATTTTTACATTTATTTGCAGGAAAATACCGATAAAAAGACAAAAAGATCGCCTCGGGCTTGCGCTTGCCCGAGACATCCTTTTTGAAAGAGAGGTATATTTTTAATTGGAGTGATGCAAAATTAGTTTTTTCTTTTTTTCATCTCATGCAAAAGCACCACACCGCCCGCAAAGCCCGCCGCTGAGATCAGCAGATAAAGCACCGTACGGTCTCCCGCCTTGGGTGCCTGCTCCTCCATGGCGTCCAGCTCTGCCACCCGCGCTTCCAGGGCGGCGATGTTTTTTCTAAACAGATTCACTTCTCCCGGCCAGTCGAAAAAATCTGCTACTGCGTTGGCATTTTTGAGCATCCGCTTCATGCCCGGCGTATTGATCTTGTGGCTCATCATCCACTCGGTAAGAGTTTTTCCACCGTATATCTCATATTGATCATCGTATTCAAGACGCCACATCTGTTGAATTTTGCCGTCCACTGTCACACCGTAAGGAAGCAGGCACAGTTCTCTAACCTCATTTTCATCGGGCAGATAGAGGGCATCCAGCAAATAACTTTGGTCGTAATCGCAAGTAAGCTCACCCTGCGCCTTCATTTTTTCAAACTCTTCATCGGTAAACATGGAAAGCTTTTCTCTGATATAATCGGGGTTTTCGCGCGAGCGCACGCAAGCCGCCCGCAGCTCTTCCTTGGTGATCCCAAGCGCATCGATACATCCCCGCAAATAGGGCAAATGTTGATCATAAACGGTATAACTGTAAGAGCCCCACTGATCATCTTCATATTCATAGTCCGTAGCGTAAACGCATCGCTCATTTAAAATCTGATTCAGTTCTTCCGAATAAATGTATTGGGTATAACCTATCGACGGTAAATACCGCAACTGACGATCAACGGGAGCCTCCCACGAAGGTCCGTTTTCATAATCCTCCGCTACGCGACGTTCGAAGGTAAACTCGTCAAAGGCATCGGTATAAAAGAGAACGGTCATGTCATTTCCTAAAATCGGACAAAGCGGAATGACATATTCCACCAGCCCCACGTTCTCAATCTCCCCCTCTTCCTCGTTTTTCCGTTCCCACAGCTCTTCGTAATCCATGTCTACCCACAGATCCTTTTGCTTGGCGCCCGCAAGCAGGGGCAGTGCCGTCAACAGCATTGCTGTCAGCATCAATACTGCAACTATTCTTTTCATGTTGTTCTCCTTCCTCTTGAGTGATCCTCAAGATCGCGTCTTCACCCTATCTGACGAATTTTTTTAGAGAAAGTCAACGCTGTTTTTCAAATTTTTTCAAAAAATTTTGAAAAACATAAAAAGGGATGCTTCGCAATGAAGCATCCTTGAGCGGGTCGATAAACCTCTCTTTAAAAGAAAACCGGGTTTAAAAACACCCTTTCTTTCAAAGTTTTTGAGGGTTTTTAGGTAACTTTTTTCAAAAAGTTACCTAAATGGGGTTTGGGGCAAAGCCCCAAAACAGTTTTTAGACAGACTAAAGGGATGCTTCGCAATGAAGCATCCCTTAAAGAGCGTTAATTGATTATTTTTCTTCCTCGCCGCTCTTGATCTGTGCGCATTCCTTCTCGATCTTGTCGTCCACCTTGTCAAGGGTCTTCTTGGCAAAGTCCTTGCCGCCCAGACCAAATGCCAGAGCAAATGCAATAGCAACAGCCGCGATGGTTACCACAAATGCGGTGTTCACGATGGTGGATGCGATATCAAGCTGGCTGAGGATCATGAAGCCTGCCAGCACATAAATGCCGATCTTAACGATCTTTGCAAGGCTTGCCATCTTGGGGTTGTTCTTCACGATCACGTTTTCAAGCAGAGAAGCGCCGATAAATGCCACAACTGCGATGATGGCAGACTTGATGACCAGAGGCAGATATGCCACAACAGCGGTCACGATGGTGGTGAGGATGGTCAGTCCCAGTGCTTCCACGCCCTGTGCCACCACGAAGAGGATGATCATGGCTCTCACGATATTCACCACAACCTTGGTTGCGGAAACCTTCAGCTGGGGCAGAACCTTCTTTACAATGCCGTCAAAGTTTACGCTGACAAGGACATTGGATAGCAGACCGCAAGCAATGCCGGTTACCAGCAGACCCACGGAAATGATCACAGCCGCCAGAATGATGGAGGGGATCGCACCGAAGATGGATTCCACGATGCCCAGTGCAGGACCGGAGATCGCCTCGATGTTCAGCACGGTCAGCGCCTGTACAACAAACACCAGCACGATCACAGCTACAACGATCTTTACAAGCACATCAGAGAGCAGAACGGGCTTCTTTTCCTCGTCCTGTCTTGCGGCAAAGCTGTCGATCTTGGTTTTTCTGAGCAGTACCCCTACGATCTGTCCGATCACGGTTGCCACAAAAATGCCTACATAGAGCAACAGTCCTGCCGCTACGATGTTGGGCAGATAGTTTACAAAGGTGGCAATCATGCCCGAAAGGGGCTGGGAAACCTCATGCAGACCCAGCGCATTTAGCGCAGTGGGCAGGAAGAGCAGGAATACAACGATGTATACCAGCTTTCCGATCAGCTTCATGGAGGTGCCGATCTGTCCTTCGTTCACACCCCATTTGTCCAGCTTCTTATCCAGCTTCAGTGCCTTTAAGAGCTTTGTAACGATAAACTTGGCAATTCCTGCCGCAATAAATGCCAGCAGCAAATATACCACAAAACGAACCAGTCCCAGCGACCAAACGTCTCTGCCGAACTGTAGCAATCCATTCCACAGATTGCCGATGAAGTTAAAAAATGCGTTCATAGAAATTCTCCTTTTTCTTTATTTTATTGTTCGTTTACCCGAACGGGGCGCATTATAGCACAGTTTTATGATTTTGTCAACCATTTTATCCAAAAATAAACTGAATTTAAACGCTCCTTCCCTTCCAAGTATATCCGCAAAAACGGACTTTAATCATCATTTTAAGTATTTTACAAAGGGAAAGAGGGAATCATTTGAAAACGACTCCCCCGCACACTATTTCCCGCTCATGAGCAAAAGCCCCAAAATGAGCAAAATGTCATTATCCGTTTTCCCACCCTTATCCTTATCGGATAAAAGCAGTAAAAGCAACCCCGCCAGTACGATATCCTCCATGGAAAAGCTTTTGCCCGCAAGAGAGAATAAAGAGGAGAGCAGTCCGCTGTTTTTTTCCTCCCGTGGACCGGTTTCTTGCCGTTCTCTGCAGCCGCTCTCCTCTTCCCGTTGCCGCGAAGGGGGTGCTTCCCGCGGGATATTTTTATAAAGGGGTCTGCGGGGACGGCAAAGGGTACGCTTAACCTCCTCCCGTCCCCTTCTTGCCGTGCGTTCCTCCTGCACGGCTTCCCGCGCATCCTGTAAAGACGCCGCGGGAGCGGGCTCCTGCGTGATCGGTGTATCCCGACGCATCGCCACCCCGCTGTATCCTGCGGGAAGATCTGCCACATTTGAAAATTTTCGACTGTACATCACTGTCTCCCTTCTTCCCGCTCCCCGTCCTGACGTAAAAGCCCGCCAAACTGCTCCGCCAGATCAAGCAGTCCCAACAGCTTGATCATGCTGTCGATCTTCTCCTGTCGCGCCTTTGAAAGATAGGGGCGCAGTGCCAACAAAAGCGCGCTTCGCTGATCCTTGCCCTTGTCAAAGGAGCCCTCTTTAAGCGGCTCCTTTGCATGCGCAGCCTGCCCGCCGGATAGCAGCGGCACGGCAGGCAATGAGCCGACACCATGGGACTGCTGACCAAAAGTCTCAAAAGCATCCCTTGCACCGCCAGAAGAGTCCGGGGTGGCGGCGGTTTGTACATTGTTCTGTTCATTGTATGCACCGTTCGGGGCTTGGTATGACTGCTCTTTTGGCGGGGATGCGCTCCCCTTCTCCTGCTCTTCCCCGTTTATACTGCCCATTAACCCATCCAACAGTCCCGATTTTTTCAAGCTTGATGCCATGTTCAGCACGCTTCCCAGCGCCTCGGGGTTAGACAGCAAGCTTCCCAGCATCCCCGAAAGGTCGGGAACGCCCATATTATCCACCCTGTCCCTCTTTCGCCTTCAGCGCCGTCATGATCCCCTGCAGAAGCGCAGGATCAAGGGTGCCTGCCAATTGCCGCAGGTCCTCCTCGCTGGCATCCACCAGCTTTCGTTTGATGCGGTACACATTGCTTTTTGCCGCAAGCGCCTGCGCTTGACTGCCCCCCGATGCCAAAACCACCGCATAGATCAGCGAGGCAAACTGCTCGTCGGGCAGATTCACCGCCTCTTTTACCTTTCCGTAATCCATTTCCATACCCACACCAACCTTTCGTGCATAGTCTGGACTGCTCCTTCTTTTATTCTATGCAAAGAAATTCCCTTTGGTTTCCTTCTTCTCTTGACAGAGCGCCTTTTTTTTAGTAAAATAAAGATGCGGCAGATCAAGCACGCCGCCATGAACAAAAGGAGTCCCCCTATGGAATACAATGTCAACCCCAATAAACAAAAGCCGCTGATCATAGTCCTTCTCATTTTTTCCATAGGCTTAGCCCTTGCCTTAGTCCCTTCGGTATACGACGGACTGCCCAGCTACGTGTTTCAGCTCCCCTCCCTGCCCATCTTCACGGTGTGCATTGCCCTGCTTTCCCGCTTTGTGCTCACCGATTATACCTATCAGCTCAAGGACGCACCCGACACCATGTCAAACTACCCAAAATTCAATGTCTACCGCATCCGCAAGGCAGGCAGTAAAATGGTGTACTGCATCCCCTTCAACAATATTCTATCCATTAAAAAGGTGGAAAAGATCAAAAATCCGGGCATGCCCTACGAAAATCTCTGTGCTTCTATGTCCCCCGAAACGGTCTATCAGCTCACCTATCTGATCGACACAAAAAAAGAAGCAGTCTTTATTGAATGTAACGAAGCCTTCGCAACAGAAGTGGAGCTGCGCATCAAGGCATGGAGCCAGGTGCAGGATTTTGAAGACGAGGATTGATCGTAAGCCCCAAACACCGCCGACCACAAGAAAGGAGACGCTATGTACTACTGTGAAAGCTGTAAAATTCTCTGCCCCGAAAACTGCTGTGAAAACTGCGGAAAGAAAGCATTGCGCACCGTAAACAATGACGATTTCTGCTTTTTTATCGAATGTCCCGAGGATCAAGCAAAAATGCTTAAAGAAGCGCTTCAAGAGGAAAACATCCCTTGCGCGCTGATCCCCAACGGCAGAGGCGTGCGCTCCGCGCTGGGGCTGAATCTTGAAAACATGAGAGTCTTTTTGCCCTATGCGCATCTTGAAAAGGGCGAAGAGATTTTTAACGGCATCGATCCCCCGCCCCTTGACGAGACCGAGGAGCTAAGAGCGCTCCTTCTTGAAAATAAGAGCCTTTGGCACACCACAGGCTTTTTCAAAAGCAGAAGCCTTCGAAAAAAGCTGGGGCTTGCCAAGGATGACGATCTAAATGCCACCCTGGAAGCGCTTATAAAAAGTGCCACAGGCATCCGCGACGAAGGACTCATCTCTTCCTCAACCGTGGGCGGACACTATCTGATCGCAAAAACCGAAAAATACAATCTGACCTTCGATTCGGTGTCCTTTGAGTTTTTCCATGTCAAGAAAAAATAAAAAACTGACTCTAAATCCAACTTCTCACAAGGATGTAAACACCCCGACAGATATTTAAGTCTGTCGGGGTTGTTATATTCTGTTCGATAAATTGATGAATTTCGATTTGACGCTGTATGGAATTAGAGTGTTTCAAACTTTTCACCCGTGCGCTCATCATCGCAGTAAAGCTCGCGCGGAAGCATATTGGGATACTGATGCCATTGTCTGACTGACATTGTACCACGACCACCGGTAAGTGTTCTTACTGTTCCGTCGTTATTCGTGAACGTACCTTCAACCTTATCAAAAATAAGAGTTGCTACGGGATTATCTGGTGTTTGGAAGGTTACACCCCATACACGCGCGTTGCATACGTGCGCTCTTGCTTCATATACACCGTCTTCGACCTTGATTCTGATGTTGTAGTAAGAAGGAACAAAACCGTCAAGCTCACGCATAAACGCCCAATCCTCATGGGTAATTTCCATCTCGGCAGTATCTCTGTCACCGCCCTTGAG
>JAFTMP010000052.1 GCA_017452335.1 Clostridia bacterium | reverse complement strand
TACTTAGCGGCATCGGTGGTGGTTTTGTTCGGTATTAAAGGAATGGGTGTGGGAGAGAAGATCTCGGTTGCCTTGATTGGCGGTGCGGTTCTTATTTTAACCCTTCTTTCTTGCATGAACATTCAAGGAACGCTAAGCTTCTCCTTTGGTAAGATGAGTACGGTTTTTGCCGTATACGGACTCTTCATGTTTGCGTTCTCTGCCATTTTCTCCATCATTCAAGTATGCAATCACATTGAAAAGCCCGAGTTGACCGGTAAAGCCGTCATTGGCGGTCTAACGCTGAACGCGCTGATTACCGTTATTTTCACCGTTGCCGTCATTCTCGGATCGGAAAACATCACCGAGATCGCAACGATCGGACTGGCACAAAGCATTGGCATTCCCTTTGTGAAAATTCTTTGCTCCCTTCTTGTTCTGCTTGCCATGTTCACCTCCTTCTGGTCCAGCGGCTTCGCCTTTGCAGACATCGTGCACGGACAGTTTGGGATCTCAAAAAAGCTTTCCTGGCTGATCGCTACCCTTCCCGCCGTACTGATCGCCATTCTCTTGCCGCTTTCTGTGCTGGAATACGTACAGATCGGCGCAGGGGCGCTTTCGATCATACTTGTGATCGTGGTACTGCCCGCATACAATAACGCCGTGAAAAATCCCAAGCAACCGCTACTTCTGGGCAAGCTTTCAGGAAGGCGCACATTACTCACCGCTGTTGCCACGGCAATTATTCTGATGGCAGTATCCTCTTTTATTCCGATCGGATGATCAAAGAAAGGAGTTTTTATGAAAATCGCACTCATTTCGCCCGCAGGTGCAATGCACAGATATAACGGAATGTTTCACAAGGGCCTGCACTATGCGCCCATCACGCTGGCGCTTCTCGCCGCGCTCGTTCCGAAGGAATTGAACGCCGACATTGTAATCTACGATGAAACCGCCGAGGCGATCCCCCTTGATACCGATGCAGACGTCATTGCCATCACTTGCATTACCGGTACATCGTCAAGATGCTACCGCTTTGCCGACTATTTCCGCAGTCTTGGCAAAACCGTTCTGCTGGGCGGTGTTCATCCCTCGCTCGTGCCCCGGGAAGCGGCAGAGCACGCCGATGCCGTTCTCACGGGTCTTGGCGAAAAAACCTTCCCGCAGGCACTGCTTGATATCCGAAACGGATGCTTGAAGCCGATTTATCACGGGGAAGGCTGTCCTGATATTGCAGGCAGACCCTTGCCCCGCAAGGATCTGCTCAACAAGAAAAAATACATCACCCTCAATACCGTGGAAGCGGTGCGAGGCTGTAATCATTCCTGTACCTTCTGCGCTTACCCTGCCGCCTTTGGCAAGGGCGTCATCACCCGTCCCGTTAAGGATGTGATCGCGGAAATAAAATCCTTTAAAGGCAAGGAGGTTATTTTTCCCGACGTGAACTTGATCGCCAATGTACAATACGCCAAAGAGCTGTTCACCGCCATGATCCCTTTAAAAAAATGGTGGATGGGGCTCACCACCACGGCGATCGGTCACAATGACGAGCTTTTGGACATCTTTCAAAAAAGCGGATGCAAAGGACTTCTCATTGGCTTTGAATCGGTCAACCAGGAAACACAGCAAGGCATCCGCAAAGGCGTCAACCGTGTGGATGAATACAAGGCACTGATGGACAAGCTTCACCGCAAAGGGATCATGGTCATGGGCTGCTTTGCCTTTGGTGCCGATGAGGACGGGCCTGACGTTTTCCGACGCACCGTGGATCTCTGTCTTGAAGCCAAGATCGACCTTCCCCGTTTTTCTATCATCACACCCTTCCCCGGGACCGAATTTTACCGTGAGCTTGACGAACAGGGGCGCATTGTGGAGCGCGATTTTGCCATGTACGATGTGGAACACTGCGTCTATCAGCCAAAGCAAATGACCAAGGAAGAGTTGGAAGCAGGCATCGCGTGGGCATGGAAAGAAACATATTCATGGAAAAGCATCCTCAAGCGTCTTGATCTGACCAAAATCAAGACCGTCAAGAGCATTTATATGTTAGTCAATATGGGCTATAGAAAATACGCCAAGGAGTTTGAGATCTTTGGCGCGGAGGTAATGGCAGATAACTCCGATATTCCGGAGGTAAAGCAGTCAGAAGCGCCCGCGGCTCATACAGTCTGAAAGCGAAGAGCGCGGTACGTCTACCCCAATACATCATAATACGAAAAGCGTGCAGAAAGGAACGAACCGTCGGATGAACATTTTATTGCTTCAGCCCTGGCACAGTGAAGACAACAGCTACCGCGCCAGACTATCGGGGCTGATCACCTACGCGCCCCTTACATTGGCAACGCTTTCTGCTCTCATTCCAAAGGATCTTGACTGTCACGTTGAGGTCTACGATGAGATCGTGGGGGATTTCCCCCTCAAAAAGAAAAAATACGATCTGGTGGCAATCTCTTGCCTGACCTCCAACGCGCCAAGAGCCTATGCGCTGGCAGAAAGGTTTAAAGAGGGGGGTGCGTATGTCGTCATGGGCGGCTATCATCCCACCTACATGCCGAAAGAAGCGTTACAGCACGCAGATACCGTCATTGTGGGCGCGGCAGAGTATTCTTTTCCGGAATTTCTTCGCGATTTTGCCGCAGGCACACCAATGCAGATCTACGACAAACAATGCGTAAAGGGCGAGGATCTCTGCATTCCCGACCGAAGGGTGATCCCGCGGCGCAAATATTTGAAATATCCCACCTTGATCGCCAACCGCGGCTGTCCCAATCACTGTTCCTTTTGCGTCATCAGCAATATGTGGAGTGACTGCACGCCCCGCCCTGTTGATCGGGTCATTGAGGAGATCAAGGGCTTGAAATCGAAAATGATCGTGTTTTTTGATCCCAACTTTTTCGGTGCGCGGGCATATTCCATTGCGTTGATGCGGGAGCTTGCAAAGCTGAAGATCCGTTGGGCAGGCTCGGCAACCATCACCGCTGCCTTTGACACCGAGCTCATGGAGCTTGCACGCCAAAGCGGCTGTGCCGGTCTTTTGGTGGGGTTAGAGTCGCTGAGCAAGGAAACGCTAAAGGGCGCGGGAAAGGGCTTTAACCGCCCCGAGGAGTACAAGCGGGCAATTGCCATTATGCAAAGCTATGGAATCAGCGTGAACGGATGCTTTGTTCTTGGCATGGACGGCGATACTGAGGAGCAGCTTCTCAGCCTGCCGGAGCAGATCAACTATCTGAATCTGAATTTGGCGCGTTTTTCCATTCTGACCCCCGTGCCCAACTCACCGCTCTTTCACCGTTTGGAAAAGGAAGGACGCATCCTCACACGGGATTGGTCGAAATACAATCAACACGAAACGGTTTTTATGCCAACCAATATGTCCCCTGAACGATTGGACGAGCTTTACAGAACGGTATGGAAAAAGACCTATTCCTTTAAGAACATTCTGACGCGTGTTCAAAACATCCCCAACAAAAGCCTAAAGGAAAAGCTGATCTGCTTGGGCGCAAACTTGGGGTTTAAGTATCTTGGTGTGGAGTAAATGTATGAAAGTGACTTTAATCAGAGTGAGTATGATGGAGGGCAAGGGGCACGATGCCATGAAGCCGTTGATCTTCGCGATCTTCGATGCCATCACACCTGCAGACATTCAAATGGTCTACATAGACGAGCGGGTAGAGCCGCTGCCTCCTATTATAGATTCCGACGTCATTGCCCTTTCGGTTGAAACCTTTGCCGCGCGCAGGGCCTACGATATTGCCAAAAAATATAAAACGCCCAACAACAAAATCGTGATGGGCGGCTTTCATCCCAGTGCATTGCCCGAGGAAGCGCTTCAATACTGCGATACCGTTTTGGTGGGAGACGCGGAGGACACGTGGCTTGCCTATCTAAAAGATCTGAAAAACAAGGAGCCCAAGCCCATATACCGCTCTGCGCACCGGCACGAACCGGTGAAAATTGATTTCAACAGCAAGGCTTTCGCAGGAAAAAAATACAATCCCATCGGGCTGGTGCAGTTTTCAAGAGGGTGTAAATTCCGTTGTGATTTTTGTTCCGTTTCTTCGTTTTATAACTGCAAGGTGCGGCAGAAATCCAAGGAGGATATCGTTGAAGAAATAAAGGGCATAAAGGAAAAACTGCTGTTTTTTATTGACGATAATATCTTTCTTGACGAGGACTCGGCGATTGAGCTGTTTGAAGCGATCCGACCCTTAAAAAAGAAATGGGCTTGTCAGATCAGTATGGACGTGGCGCTTAACGACAAACTGCTTCGGGCTATGAAGAGAAGCGGATGCATCCTCGTTCTCATCGGCTTTGAATCCTTGAATGCCGATAATCTGAAGCTGATGAACAAGGTTGCCAATCTTCAAACAGAGAACTACGAAAAGGCAATAAAAAATATATACAAGCACAAGCTGATGATCTATGCGACCTTTGTGCTGGGGTACGATCACGACACGAGAGAATCCATAGACAACACGCTTGCATTTGCAGTCAAGCATCATTTTGCCGCGGCAAATTTCAATCCCCTGATCCCCATGCCTGCCACAAAGCTCTATTCAAGGCTTGAAGAACAAGGAAAATTGATCTATGATAAATGGTGGCTGGAGCGGGAATACAAATACGGCGATACAGCGTATTATCCCGAGAGCATGACACCCGAGGAATTGAAGGAGGGCTGTAAGAACGCCCGATTCAGCTTTAATACTTATAAATGTATTCTTAAAAGACTGCTTTGC
>JAFTMP010000051.1 GCA_017452335.1 Clostridia bacterium | reverse complement strand
GCAGTGGATGAAGAGGAAGAGCGTCCTGCAAGAAAAAACAAGAAGAACAGAAAGGGGGAGAGATAAGTCATGCTTGCAATTTTTAAAAGAGAAATGCGTGCTTATTTCAGCACGCCCATCGGATACGTATTTTTGGCGGTGTTTACCGCAGTCAGCGGCGTGGTATTTGCCCTTTCCACCTATATGGCAGATACGGCAAGCGTTTCCACCTACTTTACCATGATGACAGTGGCATACGTGCTGCTCATTCCCATTTTGACCATGAAGATCTTTTCAGACGAGCTGCGCTCCAAGACCGACCAGCTTCTCTTAACCGCTCCCGTTTCGCTGACAAGCGTGGTGTTTGCTAAATATTTTGCGGCACTGTGCATGTACATGCTGGCGGTGACCCTTTCCATGGTCAACTTCTTGTTCTTGGCATTTAACGGCTATACCGTACAGCTTGGCATTGCCGTGGGCATGTTTATCAGCATGATCCTCATTGGCATGGCGTGCATCGCGGTGGGCGTGTTCATTTCCTCTCTGACAGAGAGCCAGCTTGTGGCAGTACTGCTGACGATGGTGGTGCTGGTGGTGATGATGTTTGTCAACATCTTCAACTCAGTCATCCCCTATGCTTGGCTGCGCACCGTGCTTTCCTGGTTCGCCATCAACAGCCGCTACGGCACCCTTGCCGCAGGCAGATTTGATTTCACCGCAATTCTTTACTATATTTCCATTGCCGGCACCTTCCTGCTCCTGACCGTTCGGGTGTTTGAGAAGAAGAGATGGCACTGAGGAAGGAGGGTCACTGATGAAACTGAATTCTATTCTTAAGGACAAGCGTTTCAGATACGGTTCGGTATCGGTGGTATTTACTGCCGTGATCGTGGCGCTGGTGGTCCTGCTCAATGCCGTGGCATCGCTGATCGCGGGCGGACTGCATCTCTACGTGGATATGACCTCTTCTCAGCTTTACTCTCTTTCCGATACCTCAAGAGAGCTGATCGGAGAGCTGGATTTTGACGGAAAAGTGCAGATGATCTTCCTGCAGGATAAGGATAAGATCGAGAGCAACGGCTCCTCCTACGAGGGCGGCGAATATCTCAAGGAGATCCACGAGCTGGCGTTAGATTATGAATCTGAATTTTCCGATCTCATTGAGATCAAGTATGTAAACATGTATACCAACCCCGGTATTTTGCAAAAATATATTGACCAGGGCTTGACCATGTCTCCCACCTCCGTGATCTTTGATAACGGACAGGGCATTTTCAAGGTTATCGGCTACAAATCCTTCTTAGCGTTTGACTCCAGCTCCTCTTCTACTGCCCCTGTCGGCTTTTACGGCGAGCACAAGATCACTGCAACCGTTTTGGCACTGTGCAGTGAGAAGGTCACTGCGTACGTGACCGAGGGACACGGCGAGGCGGCACTGAGCGAATCCTTTATCAACGTGCTGGAATCCTGCGGCTTTGTGTTAAAGACTGTGAATTTGGAGACGCTGACCTTGGATCAGATCATTGAGGATGAACCAAGACTTGTGATCGTAAACAATCCCCAAACAGACCTCAAGGGCATCGAGGCAGGCTCCAGAAGCGAGATCGACAAGCTCAACAAGATCTTGGACGGTTCTTACGATAAGACCACCAACAACCCCACCTTTGGCAACCTGATGATCTTTGGGGAACCCGGAACAGAGCTGCCCAATGTGAACAGCCTGCTGCTTCGTTGGGGTATGCAGATGAATACTGCTACCTCCGATATGGTCAATGAAACCCCCGACAATGTGTTCGGTGATGCAGAGACCCAGAAGATCCTTCCTCTTTACGAGACCGCTTCCTCCAGCATCGGCAGCTCTCTGACCTCTAAGCTGCGCACCAAGTCTAATTTCAAGGCGGCAATGGACGGAACGGGCACCATTGATGTCAGCGATGTTTCGGCATCCAGCAATATCTATACCTCTGCTGTGCTCAAGAGCTCCTACGGTGACGCAGTGCTTGCCATTGCGCAAAACCAGACCGTTGTGGAAAACGTGATCTCCAAGGTGAACTATGTGATGGTGTGCGCAGACTCTTCGATCATTACCGATAAGTATCTGCTTCCTACCGACTATGCCAACGAAGCGCTGATGACCAACATCTGCCGCGCGATGGTCAATGAAACAGAACCCTCCCCTGAAACAGCACTGATTGAATATAAGGATTATATCGTGGAAACCAACGTGCAGGGCGTAAGCTCCGCGGGAAAACAGGCATTCCTCATCTTTATGGCAGTGATCGTGCCTGTGGTAATCCTTGCGGGCGGCATTGTGGTTTATGTAAGGAGACGCAATAAGTAATGAAAAAGAGTTATTTATCCCGCCAGATGATCGCGGTGATCGTCATTGCCACGATCTTGCTGGTATCCGTTCCGCTGTATTTCTTCGTCCTTGTGCCCTTTATTGAAAGAGGAAACAAGGTGGACGAGATCGGCGCGGCATATATTGAAGGTGAGGTCCTTTCCGGATCCTCCATTCGAATTGCCAATGTTTTGGAAGCTGAGAAGACCACCCAGGATTTTACCCTGGGTAAGGGCTCTTATAGCTGGACCTTCCGCGTGGATGGGTCGTATATTTCGGTGGTGGGGTATGAAAACACCCCCTATGACGAAAATATGTATTATCTGCGCAACGCCGTCAGCAAGTTAACTGCCAGCGAGCGCATCCTGCCCACCGAGGCGGAGCTGACCCAAATGCGCGAAGAAAAGGCGGCAAAGCTCAGCGATAAAGAGCTGGAGGCTCTTGGGGGGCTGGGTAAGCTGGCGATCAGCGCAGAGGATCTGGCAGATTACGAGATCGACTGGGCGGCTTACGGACTGGACGACAAGAGCGAGCTGAACTACTGTACCGTGACTGACCGCGAAAACGTAACGCATAAGCTCTATATCGGCGGGGTAGCGCCCGACGGTACCAGCCGTTACGCCATGTACGAGGGCAGAAACGCAGTGTATCTGCTCAGCAATGCGGTTGCTGACTATATGTGCAAGACGGCAGTGCAGATGGCAAGACCTCTGGTGCTGCTGGTGCCCGATGATGCGCAAAGCAACTATACCCCCGATTCCTTTGTTATTTACAGAGACGATGTAAAAACTCCCGGAGAACCGCACGTGCGCATTGAGCGCTTGACGGCAGACCAGGCGCTGATGATGGACAAAGCCACCGTCTCGGTGCTGGTGGAGTATATCGGTGAGCCCGGCAAGGAAGAGCCCACTGCTGAGGATTACAACTATTATAACAGCTCCTCGGCGTACATGCAAATGCTCTACGACTTTTTCCGCACCGCGCTCGTTGGTGAGGAGGTCCTTGAGATCACGCCCTCTTATCCTGAGATCCAGGGCGGAAATAAGATCTATCTGCAGGAAGAAATGTCAACGGAGATCCTTGAAAAGTACTTCATCAGCAAGGATAATCCCTACAGAAGCTTCTACTACTCTAAGGATACCAGTGATGGTGAGCTGATCAATCTGGTGGTCTTCAGTACCCCTCAGAGTGATGAAGGCGGTACCTTCTTCTACGTGTATAACGCAAGCTACGAGATGATCGTGAAGCTGTATGAGGCAGATCTGCCCACCATCGGCGCATCCAATCCCGTAAGCTTCATTGAAGCGGCACAGTCTGACTATCTCAACCGCTATGTTTCCATGCTTCCCATTGATAATCTGGGCAGTGTGACCATTGACAGCACCAATCTTCCCGCCAACTACGCAGAGCTGATGCCTGCGCTCAAGACGACCTTGAAGCTGAAATTCCAGATGAATGCAGTGGACGAGGACAGAGTGCTTGATGAGGACGGTGTGCCGATCCTTGAGAGTGTGTCGGCAGACGGTTCTAAGTTAAAGGATCCCCAGGGAACCAACGGTGTGGAGAACTTCCGTCAGATGTATGCAAGACTGCTTTCCATTCGCATGTATACCAATGTGGATAAGGTGTTGGATCAGATCAATGCTACCGATCTTGAAAATCCTCATGTGACCATTACCTATCAGGTTTACGAGGGTGAGACACATGTCTTGAAATTCTACATGTTCGATCCTTCCGGTAACTACGCCTTCTATACCTACGACGGTCACGGTAAATACGTGGTGTACAGAGAAGACATTGCTGAGGTGCTGGAGGCGCTGGAGCTGGTGCTGGCGGGCAAGTCGGTATTAGAAGAGATGGGTGAAGCGTTCTAAGGGAAGCTTTAAACAAAAAATATCCTGTGAAACGGGGCTGCCGATCTTTGCGGCTGTCCCGTTTTTGTCCTTCAATAAGGGCACCGAACGTAAAAAACAAAGATGGTATGAAAAGGATGCTATGATATGAAAAAACTAATGTTTTGTGTGGCAGTGCTGGCACTGTTGATAGGGTGTTTGGCAGGGTGCTCCCCTTCCTATCAGAAGGGAGATACCACGGTGTTACTTACCGTGGGCGGGATCGAAGTGACCCACGAGCAGTATCGCTTTATTTGCATGAAAAATGCCTCGATCCTTGCGGGGAAAGAGGAGGATTACTTTACGGGAGAAGACAAGGACGCTCATTTAAAGCTGTTGGAAGAGTCTATTGAGCAGGAGCTTCGGATGTATTGTGCCATTGAAACCATGGCAGAAAAATATGATGTGAGCCTTTCCGATGATGACAAGGATCTGCTCAAAGAGGAGATCAAGGGCATGAAGGAGGCGGCAGAGAGCAAGCAGGCGTATCACGAGCAGTTTGAAAAAGCCTTCATGAGCGAGCATGTCTTTTACCTGCAAACCAAGAACTATTATTTGGAGCGCAACCTCTTTTATCATATTATTGAGGAAAGCAATGCCATCATTCTGCTTTCCGATGACCAGCTTCGTGAGGACGTGAAGAAGCATTTCTTTGCGGCAAATCAGATCTTACTGCAGGGCGAGGATGCAGAAGATCAGGCGCAGGCACTTCTTGAGCGTATCAACGGGGGCGAGGACTTTACCGAGCTGGCAAAGGAATACAGCAAGGACAATTTGAAGGACGTGCGGTACTTCACCACGGGCGAAATGCAAAGTTATTTTGAGGATACCGTGAAGGAGCTGGAGATCGGGGAGGTCAGTGAGCCTGTCAAGAGCAGTCTGGGCGTACATCTCATTAAGAGAGAGGCGCTGGATATGGACTATGTGGAAAAGAATCTGGCAACCTTCCGCGATACCGACTTGGTGCGCATCTACAATGAAATGATGGCAAAGGAAGCCGACAGCTTAAAGATCGTTTATACCGACGCATATCAAGGAATTATTTGGGAATAAACTAAAAAAGAGGGATCAAGATGAAAATATCTACCGAGATCTATTCTGCCGCACGGCAGATCGGAGAAGAAAAAACCATTGAGCTCTATGCAAAGGCAGGATTTGACGCCTACGATCTTTCCATGTTTCCCATGTGCGGATACGATTGGGGCAAGGGACGCTTTTATGAAAGCACGCACCCCTTTGCAGGGAAGGACTACCTTGCCTATGTGAGAAATTTGCGGCATATTGGGGCGGAGTGCGGGATTCACTGCAATCAATCCCACGCGCCCTTTCCCGTTACCTGCAAGGAGATCCGCTCCTATTTAAAAAGAGCCATTGAGTGTACGGCAGAGGCAGGGGGAGAGATCTGCGTGGTCCATCCCGACAACAACAAGAGCCCTGCAGAAAACGCTGAGATGTACTTAGAGCTTCTTCCCTTTGCCAAGGACCATGGCGTAAAGATTGCCTGTGAAAACATGTGGAACTGGAACAGCGCGAAAAAGTGCTCTTCTTTTGCCGCCTGTGCCACGGCAGAAAGCTTCAATGCCCATCTGGATGCGGTAAATGACGATTACCTTGTGGCATGCTTAGATATCGGGCATGCCGAGATGAAGGGGTCGGGCGAGGGCGCGGCGCTGATGATCCGTGCTCTGGGCAAACGTCTTGCGGCGCTTCACATTCACGACAATGACCTGCTTCACGATTCCCACCAGATCCCCTTTTCCATGAGCATTGATTTTGAAGAGGTAGTCCTTACTTTGCGGCAGATTGGATACAAGGGATATTTCACGCTGGAGGCAGATTCTTATTTGAACAAGTATAACGCAGACAATATTTTTGAGGGCATGAAGGCGCTTGCAGAAAGCGCCAAAAGGCTGGCGCAGATGTATGAGGAGCGATAAGGAGCGGTTATGAAAAAAGCAAAGCCGTATATTTTGGATTTCAGTTTTATTTTAGTGGGGTGCTTTGTGCTGGCGCTGGGGATCAATGTCTTTTTGGCGCCCAACATGATCTCCTCAGGCGGTATTTCCTCGGTGGGGACGATCCTGCTTCACCTTTTCGGAGTGGATCTGTGGATCACCAACCTGGTGGCAAACTTGGTGCTCTTTTTACTGGGGTTCCGCTTCCTTGGCAAATATGCGGTGCTGAAAACCACCGCAGGCATTCTCTTTTTATCTGCTTTTTTGTGGCTGACTGACTTTTTTCCTAAGTTTTCGGAAGATATGATCCTTGCCACCGTGGTGGGCGGAGTGCTTGTAGGTCTTGGCGTGGGTCTGGTGGTCAGACGAGACGGCTCCACCGGCGGTTCGGATTTTGCCGCGCTGATGATCAAGCGCTTTCTACCTCATGTTTCCATTGCAAACTTGATCCTCATCATGGACTGCGCGGTGATCGTGCTCTCGGGTATCGTTTTTAAAAGTGTGACTATCACCATTTATTCGGTG
>JAFTMP010000050.1 GCA_017452335.1 Clostridia bacterium | reverse complement strand
TTCCGAGAATATTGCGCAAAACGGCATATATTCCGTGAAGTATTTCTTGACAAAGGATGGCAAAGTATATACCGCTGAGAGCACCTTGGAGCTGCTTGGCTTAAGAGGTGACATTGATTGGGACGATAAGATAACAATTGGAGATGTAACGGCACTGCTGACGATCCTCTCAGGTAAGGGTGTTTATCCCGCGCAGGATCTTGATGATAGTGAGGGCATCACGATTGGAGATGTAACAGCTTTGCTGAGCATGCTGTCCGGACGGTAATATGAATGATAAAAAGGGCGAGGTTTCAAAACCTCGCCCTTACAGTTGCTGGGTGATTATAAAAGATTATCTCTTTTTCTTTTCGATTGCTGCCTTGCGTGTCAAGATCTTATGAAGTCTTTCTGCATTGAACTTTTCTCTGCGGTCAAATGCGTAAAGACCGTTCTTTTCCTGGAACACGTCGGTCAGCTGAGTGTAGCAGAATGCGCACATCTTGGGGTTATCAAGCAGGACGTTGATCAGACCCTCAAAACGGTTGTAGAACTCTTCCATATCTTGAGGAGCTTCGCCGTAGCCCCAGTCATCGGTGCCCTTTTCAGAAATATCCCAGAAGATACCGCCCATTTCAGATACGAAATAAGGCTGTCCTTCGTACTTTTCCTTTTCTCTGTTGTTTACGAATACGGTGCCCTCGCCCTTTTCAAGAGAAACGTATCTTTCCTTCATGGTCTTGGGGTTCTGATCGTAGTCGTGAACGTCATAAATATCGGTGATTACGTGAACGTATCCCGAGGAGTCAATGATGGGACGGTAAGGATCAATGGCTCTGGTGATGTTATAAATGTTTCTGAAGGTATCCTCTCTTCTTCTGGGGGTGGTCTCGTTCAGAGGGCACCAACCTACAAGAGCGGGGGAAGAGTAATCTCTTTCCATAGCCTCAAGCCATCCGGGAATGAAAGCATTCAGATAGCCTACGTTAGAGTCATCCAGACCCCAGTTTGCAAACTCGCCCCAGCAGAGGTAGCCGAGTTTATCAGCGTAGTAGAGGGTGTAGGGTTCGAAGACCTTCATGTGCAGTCTCGCACCGTTGAAGCCCACCTTTTTGGAGATCAGAATATCGTTTTCCAGCTCCTTTACATCGGGAGCGGTCAAAATGCTGTCTTCATAGAAGCCTTGGTCAAGAACCAGTCTTTGATATACGGGCTTGTCGTTGAGCTCGATAGCGTAGCCGTTGATGGCGATCTTACGCATACCGAAGTAGGTCTTTACCACGTCCTCGCCGAAGGTCAGCTTCAGATCGTACAGGTAAGGATGATCCAGATCCCACAGCTTTGCGCCGGGCATGGGGATAGAGAAGGTTACAGCCTTGCCGGTGGTCTTTGCGTTTACAGTGCGCAGAACCTTGCCTTCAAAAGAAACTTCAGCAGAGAGGATGTCGCCCTTCTTGGTATAGTCAGCAAAGGAGATGGTGGCATCCAGTTTCTTGTTGTCAACGTCGGGAGTCAGCTTGACCTTCGTGATATAGTTGTTGGGAACGTATTCCATCCAAACAGTCTGCCAGATACCGGTGCAACGGGTGTAGTAGCAGGATTTGTTGTAGTAGTTGAAGTAGATCTGCTTACCTGTATACTGGAGAGGATCTCTGCCGTTATCGTAGCAACGAATAACAATAGTATTTTCGCCTTCCTTAGCAGCCTTGGTTACGTCGAAAACGAAGGGGGTGTAACCGCCTCTGTGATCGCCTACGCGCACCTCGTTCACCCAGCATTCGGTATAGAAGTCAGCAGCGCCGATGTGCAGAAGGATCTTGCCGCTTTCCTTGTTCCAGTTTTCAGGAAGAGTAAAGGTTCTCTTATACCAACAAGTGGTGAAGAAGTCGGTATATTCAATACCCGAGAGTTTGCACTCGGGTACGAAGGGAACGATGATCTCTTTATCGAAAGTGCCGTTTCCTTCCTTCCACAATTCCTTAAATCTACCGGAATCGCCGAAGTCGAATTCAAATTTCCAGGGGCCATTCAGGTTCATCCACTGGTCTCTTACAAGTCTGGGACGGGGATATTCTGGTCTTGGAATGTTCATATTGAGTTACTCCTTTGAGATGTAATTACATGCACCGCACAGCTTGAATTTTGCTGCATTTGCATACAAATCAATTATACCATACTTTCCCTCTTTGTCAACCGAAAAAGTGAAAAAAGTTAAATTTATATATTGTTTTCTCTTGATAAACAAACGCTTCCTATTGACATGTAAGCGATTTTGTGGTACAATTTACACGTATATTTATGTTTTTGAATGGCGTTTTGTTCTCAATACAGTTACATGAAATGTAGTGTACATACGGTATATTTAACGTAAATGGTGTATAAGGCAGGTATTTGCTATGAATTGTAAAATGAATATTCCCTTTTCCCCGCCGGATGTTTCAGATCTTGAAGTGCAAGAAGTATCGGCTGCCCTGCGTTCCGGATGGATTACAACAGGGCAGCGAACTAAGCAGTTGGAAACTAAAATTGCGGAATATGTAGGTACAGAGAGATGTGTATGTTTGAACTCGCAGACGGCGTGTGCAGAAATGGCTTTGCGCGTACTGGGAATCGGTCCCGGAGATGAAGTAATTACCTCTGCTTATACATACACGGCATCAGCTTCGGTGATTGATCACATCGGTGCAAAGATTGTATTGATCGACACACAACGCGATTCCTATGAAATGGATTATGAGCAGTTGGAGCGCGCCATCAACCGGCGCACCAAGGCGATTATTCCCGTGGATCTTGGGGGCGTTCCTTGTGACTATGATCGTATTATGGCAATCGTTGAGCGCCAAAAAAGTGTTTTTTCTCCCTCCAATGATATTCAAAAAGCACTTGGCAGAGTGGCTGTAATGAGTGATGCGGCACATGCCTTTGGTGCTTCCAGAAAAGGAACGATGGTAGGAGCAATTGCTGACTTCTCCGCATTTTCCTTTCATGCTGTGAAAAATCTGACCACTGCCGAGGGTGGCGCCCTTACTTGGCGTACCATTCCCGGTATTAACAATGACGATATTTATAAAGAGCTCCAGCTTCTTTCTCTACACGGTCAGTCAAAAGATGCTATGGCAAAGACCAAGCTCGGCGCTTGGGAGTATGATATTATCGGTACTTGGTATAAATGTAACATGACTGATATAGCGGCAGCGATGGGTCTTGCTCAATTAAAGAGATACGCCGGTATGCTTGTGTGCAGAAAAGAGATCATTGCACGTTACGATGAAGCTTTTAGTTCCTTGGGCGTGGAGGTACTTACCCATGATACTGCTGATTACAAATCATCGGGGCATCTTTATTTGACAAGAGTTTCCGGGATCACAGTTGAGCAAAGAAACGAGATCATTATTAAGATGGCTGAGCAGGGCATTGCATGTAATGTGCATTACAAGCCCCTGCCTATGCATACGGCGTATAAAAAAATGGGATTTGATATTGTAAATTATCCCAACGCTTATGCGCGTTTTGCGAATGAGATTTCCTTGCCATTGCATACCTGTCTAACAAACGAACAGGTGGAGTACATTGTTGAAAACTATGTGAGCGTTTTGAAAGAGTACATTTGATTATGTTTTTAAAAAAATGGAACGGTTTGCCTCCGGAACTTCAGACTGATGAGGTAAGAGTGTATTATGATGTGCTGAAGAAAAAGCGTGTAAGTTTGTTTTTTAAGCGTGTTTTCGATATTGTTGTCTCTCTGTTGATGCTACTTGTTTTGTGGCCTGCTTTTGTAGTTCTTGCAATTGCGATCAAAATTGATTCACCGGGACCTGTGTTTTATCGTCAAGTGAGGGTAACACAATATAATAAAAGATTTCGCATTTTTAAGTTTCGGACGATGGTACAAAATGCAGATAAAGGGTCACATGTTACTGTAAGCGGTGATTCTCGCATTACTCGGGTTGGAAGGGTTATTCGTAAATACCGCCTTGATGAAATCAGTCAGCTTATTGATGTGTTAAGGGGTACGATGACTTTTGTGGGAACGCGTCCGGAAGCAGTGAAATATGTTGAACAGTATACACCTGAAATGATGGCAACGCTTCTTATGCCTGCCGGCGTTACTTCCGAAGCGAGTATTTACTTTAAAGATGAGGATAAGCTTTTGGATGGCGTTGAGGATCCGGACAAGGTATATGTGCGCGATGTGTTGCCTCGAAAAATGAAGTATAATTTGAAATCAATGAAAACTTTTAGTTTTTTACGTGATATCAAAATTATGTTTATGACCGTTTTTGCGGTTTTGGGAAAGAATTATTTTGATCCTTCTGTTGAATCCGAGGTCTCCGAGTCGCAAGAAAGTGTTTTGTAAAAAGGCGGATTGTATAATGAATATCAAAGAAGTTTCTCAAAATGATAAAGAGATCCTTGATCAGATCGTGCAGATACATATAGATACCTTTCAAGGCTTCTTTTTAACTTTCATGGGAAAGGGCTTTTTAAAGCAGATGTACCGTTCATATTGCTTGCACGAGGTGTCTGGGCTTTATGCGGCACTTGATGAAAATGATGTTCCCTTGGGCTTTTTAGCTTATTCGGGAGATATGAGCGGTCTTTATAGGTACATGATAAAGACGAGATTGATTCAGTTTGCTTGGTATAGCTTTGGTGCTTTTTTAAGAAAACCCAAAGTGTTTATGCGGTTGGTACGTGCTTTTTTGAAGCCTTCAGAGAGTAAGCGCGAGGAGAAGTATGTGGAACTTTCCTCTATAGGAGTGAGACCGGATGCTAAATCCAAGGGCATAGGATCTGCACTGATCAAAGAGTTAAAAGAAACTGTAGATTTTAGTGACTATGCATACATCAATCTAGAAACGGATGCTGTAAACAATGAGGGCGCAAACCGTTTTTATGAAAAAAATGGTTTTGCTCTTGAGAGAACGTTTGTAACGCATGAAGGCAGAAGAATGAATGAATATCGCTTCCGAGGAGATTTGCGATGAAAATTTTGTTTGTAGACGCATATTTTTTTCCTGAAACCATTGCGTTTACGCATCTTGAGCATGACTTAATAGAATCGTTAATTGAGCAGGGACATGATATTCAAGTTGTTTGCCCTGTGCCGACGCGTGGCGTTTCTTCCCAAACGGTCAAAGAGTACAGAGCGAAAAAACACGAGAAACTGTATAGTGACCGCGTGAGTGTTGAGCGTTTTTGGGCACCGCAGGAAGGAAAAAATCCGATCGTTCGTGCATTTCGTTATTTTTGGTGCAATTTGCGTGAGTATCAGATTGCCAAAAAGTATAGTGATGTGGATGTTGTTTTTTCGGTGAGTACGCCTCCTACCCAGGGGCTTATAGCAGGGAAGATTGCCAAAAAGCTGAAGTGCCCTCTGGTGTATTCCTTGCAGGATGTTTTTCCTGATTCTCTTGTTACCACCGGCCTTGCAAAAAGAAATTCAATTCTTTGGAAAATTGGTAGGAAGATTGAGAATGATACCTATAAGAACGCTGCGCAGATCATTGTGATCAGCGATAGCATGAAGCAAAACATTCTTGAAAAAGGTGTTTCTCAAGGAAAAATCACGGTGATTCCAAACTGGATTGATACGAATGCAGTGAAACCAGTTGAGAAGAATGAAAATAAGCTGTATGAGGACTTTAAAGTAAGTCGCGATAAGTTTACGGTTGTATATGCCGGAAATTTTGGGGCAGCTCAAGGAGCAGATGTTGTATTACATGCAGCGGAGCGTTTGAAAGATTATAGTGATATTCAGTTTGTAATATTTGGGGGCGGAGCAGGATTTGATGCTGCAAAAAACGAAGTTGCGAACAAAAAACTCTCCAATGTGACTATAAACGGTCTTCTCCCCTGGGATCGTGTTTCTGAGGTTTATAGTTTGGGCGATATTGCGTTGATTACCTGTAAAAAGGGTGTCGGAACAAGCGGCATGCCCAGCAAAACCTGGAGTATTATGGCGTGCAATACGCCTATTATAGCTTCCTTTGATACGGATAGCGAGCTTGCTGCTATCGTTGCGCACGCGCGCGCCGGTATGTGTACAGAGCCGGGAAACCCGTCAGCACTGGCAGATGCCATTGTACAGTGGTATCGGTGTAACAACAAACAGTATACTTGCAAGAGCAGACAGTATGTTGTTGCAAATGCTTCAAAGGAAGTTTGCGTTGATCAATATATAAAGTGCTTGTGTAAGAACTCAATCAAAAAGGACTAAAGATAAGATGAAGATTTGCATGGTGGCACCAATTCCGCCTCCTTACGGCGGAATTGCTAACTGGACTGTTTTGATGGACGAGTATGTTCAAGGCGTGGACGATATAGAATTTGTGCACTTGAATATTGCTCCGAAGAAGAGAGGACTTGATGGCAGAACACTTTGGGACAGAGTGGTCGTGCAAGGCTTTTCTATGTTCAAGCAAAGAACGCAGCTTTGCAGGATCATCAAAGAAGAAAAAGTGGATGTCATCCACATGACCACCAGCGGTCAGCTTGCTGTGATTCGCGATATTTTGCTGTTGAAAGCGGCAAAAAAGCGAGGCGTGCCGGCGGTCTATCACATTCGTTTTGGCAGAATTCCGGAGATTGCCAAAGCAAATACGCGCGAATGGAAATTGATTAAACGTGCTATGCAGCTCTCAGATGCTGTAATTGCGATTGACACTACCACACTGAACGCCATTAAACAATATGCTCCGGAAGTAAACGCTTGTTATGTTCCCAATCCCTTTGATTTGCAAAAGATTGAAAAAGCAGGTTATGTATCGGACGAGCCTACCCGCAAAGAAATAGTTTTTATCGGATGGGTGATCAAAACCAAGGGTGTGGAAGAACTGTTAGAGTCATGGCAAACTGTTTGTGCCTCATACCCCGATTGGAAACTTCGGATCATCGGACCTTATGCAGAGGAATACTATAGCGAGTTGAAAAAACATTTTTTTACCCAAAACGTGATTTTTGATGGCGAACAAAAGCACGATGATGCGATGAAACTGCTTGCAGGAGCGGAGGCATTCATCTTGCCCAGCTACACGGAAGGCTTTCCCAATGCAGTGCTTGAAGCGATGGCGCTGGGTAAACCCATCATTGCCACAGATGTGGGGGCAATTCCGGATATGCTGGAAGGGTGCGGTATTGTAATTCCCTCAAGGAATGTTCAAGCGATTTCTGAGGCGATAGAAAGATTGCTTCAAGATGAAGATTTGCGAAGTGAACTTTCAACAAAAGCAATGAAAAAAATGAAAGAAGAATACACTATCGAAAAAGTGTTTGAAGTATATAGAAGACACTGGTCGGATGTGTGCATCTGAAGCTTGGATAATAAGCGATAAGTAGATTTAATACAAATATATATACATAGGAGAGGTAATTGAAAATGAGTCTTTATGAAAGAATTGTAAACAAAGAAGAAAAAATTTCCCTAGTTGGTCTTGGGTATGTTGGCATGCCTATTGCAGTTGCGTTTGCTAAAAAAGTGAATGTAGTTGGATATGATTTGAACAAAGCAAAGATTGAGCTGTACAAATCGGGCATTGATCCTACCAACGAAGTTGGTAATGAAGCGATTAAAAATTCCACCGTGGAATTCACTTCCGATGAGAGCAAACTCAGAGAAGCGAAGTTCCATATTGTAGCCGTTCCCACTCCTGTAAATGACGACCACACCCCCGACCTTTCTCCCGTGGAAGGCGCTTCCACCATTCTTGGTAGAAACTTGACCAAGGGTTCGATCGTTGTATATGAATCGACCGTGTATCCCGGCGTAACTGAAGATGTTTGCATTCCGATCCTCGAAAAGGAATCGGGCTTGAAGTGCGGTGTGGATTTCAAGGTGGGCTATTCTCCCGAGAGAATCAATCCCGGTGACAAGGTACATAGACTGGAAACGATCGTGAAGATCGTCTCCGGTATGGATGAAGAGTCTCTTGATGAAATTGCCAAGGTATATGAGCTGGTTGTAGATGCCGGTGTGCACAGAGCTTCCTGCATCAAGGTTGCAGAAGCAGCTAAGGTTATTGAAAACAGCCAGAGAGATATCAATATCGCTTTCATGAATGAGCTCTCCATTATCTTCAATAAGATGGGCATTGATACCAAATCGGTACTGGAGGCGGCAGGTACCAAGTGGAACTTCTTGAAGTTCTATCCCGGTCTTGTAGGCGGACATTGTATTGGTGTAGACCCTTATTATTTGACCTATAAGGCAGAAGAACTGGGCTATCACAGCCAGATCATTTTGTCCGGCAGACGGATCAATGACGATATGGGTAAGTATGTTGCCGAAAACATTGTAAAGAACTTGATCAAGTCCGAAAAGGCGGTAAAGAATGCAAAGGTTGCTATTCTTGGCTTCACCTTTAAGGAAAACTGTCCTGATACCAGAAACACCAAGATTTTTGATATCGTGAAGGAACTGCGTGAATATGGTATTGAGCCCGTGATTGCCGATCCCGAGGCAGATGCAGCAGAGGCAAAGAAGCTTTACTGTGTTGACTTTGTTGATATTGGCACGATTAAAGACATGGATGCGGTTGTTTTGGCAGTGGCACACACTGCATTCTCTGCATTTACAATGGCTGAAATGGATGCGTTCTTCGGTGAGGGCAAGAAAGTGCTTCTTGATCTGAAGGGTCTTCTTGACCGCAAGGCGTATGAGGAAGCAGGATACTGCTATTGGAGACTGTAAGGCATTTGCTTGAAAGGACGAAGAGAAGATGGGATATAAGCATTTAAAATTTCCAGAAGGATCAAAATTTCTTGTAACAGGCGGAGCTGGCTTTATCGGCTCCAACCTGTGCGAAGCGATCCTCAATTTGGGATACAGCGTAAGATGTCTGGATGATCTTTCCACCGGTAAGCAGGCAAATGTGGATATGTTTGCGGACAATCCCCATTATGAGTTCATGAAGGGTGATATCAAGGATCTTGATACCTGTATGAAGGCATGCGAAGGGGTGGACTATGTCCTTAACCAGGCGGCATGGGGAAGTGTGCCCAGATCTATTGAAATGCCTCTGTTTTACTGTGCTAACAATATTCAAGGTACCTTGAACATGATGGAAGCGGCAAGACAAAAGGGCGTAAAAAAGTTTGTGTATGCATCATCTTCCTCTGTTTATGGAGATGAGCCCAATTTGCCCAAAAAAGAGGGCAGGGAAGGCAATCTGCTTTCTCCTTATGCACTGACAAAGATGTGTGATGAAGAATGGGCAAAGCAGTATACCCGTCATTATGGACTGGATACCTACGGACTGCGGTATTTTAATGTTTTCGGCAGACGCCAGGATCCCCATGGTTTTTATGCGGCTGTAATTCCCAAGTTTATCAAGCAGTTGATCATGGGTGAACAGCCCACCATCAACGGTGACGGTAAACAGAGCCGTGACTTTACCTACATTGAGAATGTTATTGAAGCAAATTTGAAGGCTTGTCTTGCACCTCATGAAGCGGCAGGCGAAGCATTTAACGTGGCTTACGGCGGCAGAGAGTATCTGATTGATATTTACTACAGCTTGACGAACGCTCTCGGTGTGGATATCGAGCCCAATTTCGGTCCCGACCGCAAGGGAGATATCAAGCACAGCAACGCCGACATTTCCAAGGCGCGTGAGCTGCTTGGCTACGATCCCGACTATGATTTTGCCAGCGGTTTAAAGGAAGCCATTGATTGGTATAAGGCGAATTTATAAGAGGCTCAGTAAGGCTTTGAGAGAGCTGTTGCTGTTTCAACGATCTAACAGAAAGTGTTGAGCAATGAAGAATATTGTATTATTTATTGACAATTTGGGTTCGGGCGGTGCGCAAAGACAGGTGGCGAATGTTGCTTGTTTGTTAAAGCAAAGCGGTTATTCTGTGAGGGTTCTTGTTTACCAAGATATTCCTTTTTATAAGCCAATTTTGGATAATTGCAATATTCCTGTTGTACTTGTTAAGAACAACGGGAAACTTTCCAGAATTCTGAATGTACGTAAATATTTGAATCACTCTGAAACAGATGTGGTGATTGCATTTCTCGAAACACCCGGCTTCATTGCTTGTCTTTCAAAAATCGGGCATAAAAAGTGGAAACTTGTTACAACCGAAAGAAGCGCGAAGGAATCGACATTTTTGTCACGTCGTAACAGATTCTTTAATTTGTTTGAACGATTTGCCGCTGCTAAAGTAGGAAACTCTAACAATGCTATGAATTTGTGGCGCAAGTATTATCCTCAATATAGTGACAAGTATTCGGTGATATATAACTATATTGCGATTCCGGAAGAGTATTTGGTTGATCGGTGCTGTTACTTAGAGGATGGGAGACTTAAGATTACAGTTGCCGCAAGTTATCAGGAATTAAAAAATCCCTTGAGAGTGATCGAAGCGGTAAATCTTTTGAGCAAGGAACAAAAAGAAAAGCTACAGATCAATTGGTACGGAAGAGCAGAGGTTACCACGGGCGATACCCGTATCTATGATATGGCTCAAGAAAAGGTCAAAGAGTATGGCTTACAGCAGTGCATTCATTTAAATGGAGAAACCTCAGAGATCTATAAGGCTATGGCAGAAAGCGATGCGGTGGGGTTGTTTAGCACGGTGGAAGGTCTACCTAATACGATTTGCGAAGCAATGACTATTGGACGTCCTGTTTTGATGAGCAAAGTTTCAGATTATGATGTATTGGTAACCGATAACGGTGTTCTTTGTGATCCTATGTCGGTGGAAAGTATTAGAGATGCGCTCGTGAAAATGTTGCACGCATCACCGGGAGAACTTCTCGAAATGGGACAAGCATCTAAAAAGAAGGCAAATTTGTTGTTTTCATCGCAGGCGATTACAGAGCAATGGGTGGAAATTGTTGAAAAATAGACACGATACTAAAGGGGATTTGAATGAAAATTCTTATGTTTTCTGCTTTTGAATTGCCAGACAGCTGCGCAAACGCGACAAGAGCACTCAATTTTGCCAAACTTTTGAAGAATCTGGGTAACGATGTAGATTCTTTGGGCATTTGTTACAGTAGCGAAAACCATTTATGCGGAAAGTATGATGGTGTTGAGTATGAGATGGTTCGCGCGATGCCGTTTTACGGAATCAAATCCTACAAACGGGTTAAAAAACTGCAGATCGAGATTACTTCTTTTTTGAACAAAAAAAGCATAGATGGACCATATGATGTTATTATACTCTCGAATGTCTATTATGATTTTTCAAAACTTTTTGTCAGTTATGCCAAAAAGTTTGGGAGCAAGCTCGTTGTTAATTCAGTTGAGTGGTATGAAAAAGACAATGTCCAGTTTGATGGGCTATTAGGGAAAGTAAACTATATAAAAAACCGTATTGCCCTAAAGAAAATTCACGTTAAAATGGGAAATATTATTGCGATCAGCTCGCTTTTAGAAGAGTACTATAAAGCGCGCGGTTGTAATACCGTAAGAATTCCCACGATTATCGACACAAAGGAGTACGACGCTGTGTCGAGTACGGAACGGAAATACAATCAAAAGCTTCACATAGCGTATGCGGGTAATCCGGGCAGAAAGGACTATGTGATCAATGCGCTGTATGCCCTGGATCTGCTGAACGAGCATGAAAGAGAGCGCGTGTGCTTTGATTTTTATGGTCCCACCACTGAGCAACTTGTTGCCGGGGGACTTTCGGAAGAATTCCTTGAGAAGCATCGCTCGCAGATCCTTTGCCATGGCAGGATTCCTTATGTGGAAGTGAAGAGGAGGATCGCGGAGGCTGATTTCACGGTGTTGCTTCGTCCCAATCTTCGTTATGCCAACGCCGGTTTTCCGACCAAGGTGGGCGAAAGTATGGCGTGTGGCACACCTGTGATTTGCAATTTGACCAGCGACCTTGGCAAATATGTACTGGATGGAAAAACAGGTGTTGTCTGCAAGAATGAAACGCCCGAGGGGTGTGCTGATGCCTTGCGTCGCGCATTGTCACTTACTACCGAAGAACGTGCGGCTATGAGTAGAGCGTGTCTTGAAATGTCCGACGCAGCATTCGATTTTTCTGTATATGGAAATGCTGTGGATGGCTTTTTAAAGCGGTTGATATAGTGTAATTGAAAATATGTTTGGTGTGTTCTCACACTTACCAAGAGGTTGCTATGATAAAACAAATGAACAAAGTAGCAGAAAGTCCGAAGGAAAAACAACTGAATATAAATAAATTTGTACTCGTTCTTTTGGCTGGAGTGATCTTAGCTGTTTTTATCAACAACAGCCTTAGTTTGTATTTGGGACCGGTTCTGGCAGTGTTGTTTGTCTATTTGTTTTTTTCGGGATATTCCGAACTGGTGACCGCAGTTATCATTGTTGCAAATGATGCACTCGGAACGATTCTGATGGGGTCTGTGTCCTTTCCTTACCTGTTGTTCCTTTTAGTTATATGCAAATTACTCAGCGCACGAAGTTTTGAAAAACGGATTCTGTTATTTGGTGCAATTTCCATGCTCTTTGCAGGTCAGTTGTTTTTGGTTGGATTTATTGATGCGAGAGCGCTGATTTATGCAATGATCTATGTGGTTTCTATTGCATCAATCAATCCGGGAATAGATTCTGTAGCCACAAAAAAGTTTTTTGCAGGTGTTGCCTTTGCTGTGGTGCTGGTTGCTGTACATGCCACGGTTACCGGGGGCGTGGAGTTTTATGAGTTATATGAAGGCTCTGAGCAGATTATGAGAAAGGGTGTGCTCGGGGTAGGAATCGGAAATTCTAACTATTCCGGGTTTTTGCTAAATATTGGGTTGGTTTGTTTGTGGTATTTTACTGTAGATTCTGCTCTCTTTAAGGTTTTGGCAAGCATTCCAATTTTGTATTCTATTGTATTAACACAATCTACATCTGCGCTACTTTGCTTCATTTTGATTTTGTTATTAAGTATTTTAATGACAAAGAATATAAACAAAGCGTTTTTATCTGTAATTGTATTTTTATTGGTTGTTTTTTGTCTGTATGTAGTATACACCAATTTACCAAGTGATGTGCATTGGGCTTCTCTTGATGCATATATCATGCGAATAGAAGAAAAGCTATTTGCTTTGGGAGAAGAAGATTATAGCACAGTGACCACTTTCCGAAGCGAACTTGGTGCAGAGTATTTAAATTATATATTTAATGAGCAGGGGTTGCTACGGTTGTTTTTTGGTGGTAATCCTTTGGTTATTGACTCTGTTTCGGATATGTCGCCTCACAATACTTACATTACGACGATGCTTCAATTTGGTTTGTTGGGTATAGTAATACTTGTTGTGAGTGCGCTTAGACGTCTGCATCTGGTCTTTGTGGATAAAGAGCACTCTTATCGCAAGCCGTTCTTGATATTGAAGAGCATGTGTTTGTTCATGGCGTTTTGCATATCCCTTTATGGCGATAATCGTTG
The DNA here is from genome assembly GCA_017452335.1 of Clostridia bacterium. Taxonomy (GTDB): domain Bacteria; phylum Bacillota; class Clostridia; order Oscillospirales; family CAG-272; genus UBA11512. The sequence continues at coordinate 16,034 of JAFTMP010000050.1, read as the reverse complement.
GTTAGTGTGGATGCTTTCCCTGTTTTTGCTTTGATTGTAATTGGTTGACAGAGTTCGTTACGTGTTTTTTGGTGGAGCAATATGAAAAAGGTTTTATTTGTTATTCCGAGTTTTGGACACGGTGGCACCAATAAGTCATTGTGGAATTTTCTTTCGGCATATCCGCACAAAGATTTGGATGTGCACATTCTTTGCATGGGGTCGAAAGGTCCTTATCGAGAGAAGTTTTCGCTGTTTCACCTTCTCCCGGAATGCATTCCTCTTTCTGCTCTGGAGCCGTTTGCTCTGTCAACAGCCGGAGATAGCATTTTCAAAAAAGCGCATAAGCTTTTTTGGAAATTGTTATACAAGATATGTTTGAGATCAAACAAAGAGCGGTTGTTCTCCTATGCAGCCAAAAAATACAAAAAAGATGGATATGATGTAGTTGTTGCTTTTCAAGAAGGTGTAGCTACCGCATTTGTCGCTCATATTTATGCAGAAAAGCATATCGCATGGGTTAGGTGTGATTACAGCAACTATCTTCGCTTGGCAAAAAAAAGTGAAGAATCGGAAATTTATAGGCACTTTAATGATATCGTGTGTGTCTCCAAGTATACTGCAAATATTTTCAAATCTTATTATCCGGATTTCTCACAAAACGTACATGCGGTATACAATATCATTGATGCTGATGGCATTATCGCTGCTTCCAAGGATACAATTAAGGATCCCGACTTCAATAATGATTTGTTTACTTTAGTTTCGGTAGGGCGTATGGATCCCGTGAAGCGTTTTCGATATATTCCTTCGATTGCAAAAGCAATGCGTGATAATGGATGCCTATTTAAGTGGTATATTATCGGTGGCGGCGGAACAGAAACTGAAGAGGTAAAAAAGAAGATCAAAGAGTTTGATGTGGGGGAACAAGTAATTCTTCTTGGCGAACGCTCAAATCCTTATCCGTATATTGCTACCGCGGATGTTTTGGTATGTCCATCAATCACGGAGGCGTGCCCTAATGTGGTTAATGAGGCGAAAATTTTGCATATTCCTCCAATCGTTGCGGATTTTCCGACGGCATTTGAATTTGTAACCAGCGGTGAGAATGGTTTGATTTTAACGATAGATGAAATGTCGAATGCTTTAATAAACCTGTATTTTAACCGAAATGTTTTATCGGACATTCGTCAGGGGGTAGGTTCATTCGTTTATCAAAACGAAGAAATTTGCGAGCAGCTCTCTCGCTTGTTATCTAAATAAAAGTTGTATATTTAAAGAATCGAAAAAGATATGAATTTGTCTGAAAAAACAATTATAAAGGCTACAAAGTGGTCTTTTCTCGGAGAGATTATTGCAAAGCTTGCAGCCCCTGTAAGTAGTATGATCCTTGCGAGGATATTGGCTCCTTCTGTGTATGGCGTTATCGCATCAGTAAATATGGTTCTTTCATTTTGTGAGTTGTTTGCTGATGCCGGTTTTAACAAATATATCGTACAGCATAAGACAAAAGATGATGATGAAATACACAAGATCATCAATATTGCCTTTTGGACAAATTTTGTTTTAACCATGTTAATATGGCTGGTGATAAGCATTTTTTCCAAGCCGATTGCCGCGCTTGTTGGATGTCCCGGTAAGCATTTAGCAGTGATCGTCGCGTGCGTTAATCTTCCTTTACATGGCTTTTTTAGTATACAAAGCGCAAAACTAAAAAGAGATATGGACTTTAAAGCTATATTCTTTTTAAGGATTGTTACTTTACTGGTTCCTTTTGTAGTGACGATTCCTGTTGCTATTTTGACGCGCAATTATTGGGCGCTGATCATCGGAACAATATCGAGTAATGTAGTTCAGGTGCTTTCAATGGCAATTAAACTAAAATGGAAGCCCACACTTTATTTTAGTTTTTCCAAACTAAAAGAGATGTTCTCTTTTAGTATGTGGTCTATGCTGGAATCGTTTTTTGTTTGGCTTATTAATTGGGGGGATGTTTTTATTGTCACCCAGTTACTTTCAAATGAAGATTTGGGTATTTATAAGACCAGTATGAATATGGTAGGTCAAATTACCGGTGTTATTTCAGCATCAGTTGTACCCGTTTTGTTATCTTCTCTTTCCAAACTACAGGACGATAACCAAGGATTTAAAAAATTGTTTTATAAATTTTCTGCCACATCAGGATTGATTTTGATTCCAATGGGCGTTGGTATGTTTGTTTATAAAGATTTAATGTGTCATTTGGCTTTGGGAGATGCCTGGTCCAAAGGTGCAACTTTAATGGGAATATGGGGCCTTATCAATTCTATCGCGATTCTCTTTAATTCTTTTAATGGCGATGTGTTGATTGCAAAAGGAAAGCCCAAAATTTCTGTAATTATACAAGTTTTGCAGATTCTTGTGATTTTACCGGCTGTATATATCAGTGCAAAAATCAGTTTTGAATGTCTATCTTACTGCCGAGCACTTATAAGAATTGTTGGAATGATCATCTATTGTGTAGTGGTGTATCGCTTATTTGGTATTTCGTGTTTGAAAACACTGCAGAAATTATTTCCGGCAATTATTGCTACGACGGTTATGGCGGCATTTGGGGTTTTATGTATCAATTTAAATTTGAACATGATTTGTGAACTTATAAGTATCTTGATTTGTATTGTTATCTATTTTGGGGTGTTACTGTTGTTCCCTTCTGTTCGAAAAGAATATTTACCTAATTTGAAGAGTTTAATTAAAAAATAAGTATGGAAATCGATTGTGAAAGTAACAGGAATGAGTATTGCATGGTTTTTGACCCTATACATAATTGGAGCTTATTCAAAACGGTTTCCACCGGCTTTAACTAAGAGTTTTGGGTAGTTGGATATATTTCCATAGGCGCTCTTTGCTTAGTAAAGGTTTTATCTATTTCTTTTTGAAATATTTCGGTTCCCGTGGTGGCAATTGCGGTCTTTGCTTCAGCCTTGTTTTTAAAGACTCTACGCAGATATTTCCTTAAATTGTGTAGAGGTGATCGGTTTTGTTATTGGATTATCGAAAAGATGTTGCTGATTGATGAACGATATAAAGAAAAATTGATCGTGTCTAAACAACAGAATCTAAAAGTAGAAATAGTAGTTTTCAGCGATAAATATAAAAATAGTGGAGGTCAAAATGAGTTTATTTGCAGGAAAAACATTAATGATTACCGGGGGTACCGGTAGTTTTGGTAACGCAGTACTGAACAGATTTTTACGTACCGATATTGGAGAGATCCGAGTATTCTCCAGAGACGAAAAAAAGCAAGATGATATGCGTCATGAATTTCAGGCAAAGATGCCTGAGGTTGCCGACAAGATCAAGTTTTATATCGGAGATGTGAGAGATCTTGCATCGGTAAAGAATGCGATGTATGGTGTGGATTACATTTTCCATGCCGCAGCACTCAAGCAGGTTCCTTCCTGTGAGTTCTTTCCCATTGAAGCGGTTAAGACGAATGTGCTGGGAACTGAGAATGTGCTGACCGCCGCAATTGAAGCAGGTGTGAAGAATATCGTTTGTTTGTCTACCGATAAGGCGGCGTATCCCGTGAATGCAATGGGTACTTCCAAAGCAATGATGGAGAAGGTGATCGTTGCAAAATCCAGAACGGTTGATCCTGCTAAGACAAAGATCTGCTGCACTCGTTATGGCAACGTAATGTGCTCCCGCGGCTCCGTTATTCCGCTGTGGATCGATCAGATCAAGGCAGGAAACCCCATCACCATTACCGATCCTACCATGACTCGTTTTATCATGTCCTTGGATGAGGCGGTGGATTTGGTTCTCTTTGCTTTTGAAAATGGTGTGAGCGGAGATATTCTGGTTCAGAAGGCACCTGCTTGTACCATCAAGACCCAAGCTGAGGCGGTATGTGAACTGTTTGGCGGTGACAAGGAGAAGATCAAGGTGATCGGTATTCGTCATGGTGAAAAGATGTACGAAACGTTGCTCACCAACGAGGAATGTGCCAACGCAATTGACATGGGCGAGTTTTATCGCGTTCCCAGTGACAAGAGAGGACTCAATTACGATAAGTATTTCAATAGCGGCGATACGGACCGCAATCCTCTCACTGAGTTTAATTCTCACAATACAGAGCTTTTGACTGTAGAACAGGTAAAAGAAAAGCTGTTGACTCTGCAATACATCCGCGATGAGCTGGATGCAATGGGTATTGCATACTAATTCAGAAAAAGAAGAGAGGGACACCTTATGAAAGTTCTTATTACGGGCGCCAAGGGCTTTGTGGGCAAAAATCTTGTAGAGGCTCTAAAAAACATTCGGGACGGCAAGGATAAGACGCACCCCAATTTGCAGATTGAAGAGATCTATTGCTATGATCTTGATTCTACGGCTGAAGAATTGGATCGTTATTGTCAAAAGGCAGATTTTGTGTTCAATTTGGCGGGGGTGAATCGTCCGCAGAATCCCGAGGAGTTTATGCAGGGCAATTTTGGCTTTGCAAGTAAGCTGCTTGATACACTAAAAAAATATAACAACACTTGTCCCGTGATGATCTCTTCGTCTATTCAGGCAACCTGCATCGGTCGTTACGACAGCGATTACGGCAGAAGCAAGAAGGCAGGGGAAGAGTTGATTTTTGCGTATGGTGAGGAAACCGGCGCCAAAGTACTGGTTTATCGTTTCCCCAACTTGTTTGGTAAGTGGTGCAGACCCAACTACAACAGTGCGGTAGCGACCTTCTGCAACAATATTGCAAACGATTTGCCTATCACTGTGAATGATCCTTCTGTACAGTTGGAGCTTTTATACATTGATGATTTGGTGGATGAAATGATTTGCGCATTGGAAAGCAAGGAGCACCGTTGTACCTTTGACGGCATTGATACCGTGCTTTGTCAAGACGGGGCATACTGTGCCGCGCCGATTACCCATAAGGTGACCCTTGGCGAAATTGTAGCACTGCTGGAGTCTTTTAAGGCACAGCCCGAAACATTGACCATGCCCGAAATTCCCTATAACAGCTTTGCAAAGAAGCTTTACAGCACTTATCTTTCCTATTTGCCCCGGGAAAAGGTAAGCTTTCCTTTAAAAATGAATGTAGATGCAAGAGGTTCCTTTACGGAGCTGTTGCGTAGTGAGAAATGCGGTCAGATCAGTGTGAACATCTCAAAGCCCGGTATTACCAAGGGACAGCACTGGCACAATACGAAATGGGAGTTTTTTATTGTGGTTTCCGGTCATGGACTGATTCAAGAACGAAAGATCGGCAGTGATGAGGTGCTGAATTTCGAGGTTTCCGGAGAGAAGATTGAGGCAATTCACATGTTGCCCGGATATACCCACAATATTATCAATCTTTCCGAAACGGAAGATCTGGTGACGGTCATGTGGGCAAATGAATGCTTTGATCCTAAAAAGCCCGATACTTTTTTTGAGGTAGTGGAGTAATTACGATGAAGAAGTTGGTTATTCTTGGTGCCGGCGGATATGGGCGTATGGTAAAGGATGTAGCCCGGCAGATCGGAGATCATCAAGAGATTTATTTTCTTGACGATCATGCAATTGGTGAGGATGTGATTGGGAAATGCTCCGATTATCAGAAATTCATTGCGGATGATACAGACTTTTATCCTGCTTTTGGTAATAATTCCATAAGGATGGAGTACATCGAGAAGTTGGAGCAGGCAGGCGCGAATATAGCTGTTTTGATCCATCCAACTGCCTATATTAGTCCACAAGCACAAATAAAAGCGGGTGTTGCAGTTCTTCCCGGAGCAATTGTCAATACCGGTACGGTAATCGAAAAGGGATGTATCGTCAATTGTAACGCCATTGTAGATCACGATTGCATTGTCGAAAAGGGTGTACATGTATGTCTTGGTGCAATTATAAAAGCAGAAAACAGAATTCCTGCATTTATGAAGATTGAGGCGGGAGAAGTAGTTGAAAACAGAAAGTATTCATTGAACGGAGAAAAGGACAATGGACATTAAATTAGATTATTCCGATGTGCAGTTTAAAAATGACGGACGGTTGAAGTTGTTGATCATTGTGGGAACACGTCCTGAGATCATCAGACTGGCGGCTGTCATCAACAAGTGCCGCAACTATTTTGATTGCGTGCTGGCACATACCGGACAGAATTATGACTATAATTTAAACGGTGTATTTTTTAAGGATTTAAAGCTCGCTGATCCCGAGGTGTACATGGATGCGGTTGGTGACGACTTGGGTGCTACTGTAGGTAACATCATCAACTGCTCCTACAAGCTGATGAATCAGATCAAACCGGATGCCCTGCTGATTTTGGGAGATACCAACTCGTGTCTTTCTGCCATTGCGGCAAAGAGATTGCATATTCCCATCTTCCACATGGAAGCAGGAAACCGTTGTAAGGATGAATGCCTGCCCGAGGAAACGAACAGACGAATCGTCGATATCATTTCCGATGTGAATTTGGCTTATTCCGAGCATGCAAGAAGATATCTTCATGAATGCGGTCTGCCCAAAGAGCGTACGTATGTGACGGGTTCTCCCATGGCAGAGGTGCTCCACAATAATCTTGCAGAAATTGAGGCAAGTGATGTACATCAACGCCTTGGTCTTGAAAAGGGAAAGTACATTCTTCTTTCTGCACACAGAGAAGAGAATATTGATACGGAAAAGAATTTTATCAGTCTGTTTACCGCGATCAATAAAATGGCTGAAAAGTATGACATGCCGATTTTGTATTCCTGTCATCCCAGAAGCCGTAACCGTCTTGAGAAGAGCGGCTTCGTGCTTGATAAGAGAGTGATCAGACAGGAGCCTCTTGGATTCCACGATTACAACTGCTTGCAGATGAATGCATTCGCGGTGGTGTCTGATAGCGGTACGCTTCCCGAGGAAAGCTCCTTCTTTACCTCCATTGGAAAGCCGTTCCCGGCAATCTGCATCCGTACCTCCACCGAAAGACCCGAGGCGTTGGATAAGGCATGCTTTATTTTGGCAGGAATTGACGAGCATAGTTTGCTTCAAGCTGTTGACACGGCAGTTTCAATGAATGCACAGGGCGATCACGGTATCCCTGTTCCTGTGTATGTTGAAGAGAATGTTTCCACAAAGGTTGTAAAGATCATTCAATCTTACACCGGCGTGGTGAATAAAATGGTTTGGAGAAAATTCTGATTTTGGATAAAGCGTAAAATGATCGCTTTATCGTCTGGAAAGGAGGCGGGGATTTTGAAAAATGAAGCAGAGATTCTCTTTTCTGTTTTGCGATTCGAGCTATCGGATCAAAAAATAGAGTTTAAAAGGGAAGACCTTGACGCGGAGTTGCTTCAAAAGCTCTACGCTCTTTCCAAGGCGCACGATCTATCCCATTTAGTGGGCAAGGCACTTCGGCATGCAGGGTTGCTTGACGCGGGAGAAACAGCGAAGAGCTTTACAAAACAGCAAATGCTGGCAATTTACCGCTTTGAGCGTTTGAATTATGAATATTTGCGCATTTGCGCTCTCTTTGATCGTGAAAAGATCGCCTATATGCCCCTCAAAGGTGCTGTTTTGCGCAAATTTTATCCCGAACCCTGGATGAGAACCAGTTGCGATATTGATATTCTTGTGAAGGAAGAGCAATTGACGCGCGCTTTGGACGTTCTTTCGTCGGAGCTGCACTATAAAACGGAAGGCGGAAAAACATTTCACGACGTGCATGTTTTTTCGGAAAGCGGTGTCCATTTAGAACTTCACTATAACATCAAAGAAGACTTGGAACCGATGGATGCAGTGCTTTCCCGCGTGTGGGAATATGCGTATCCAACAGAGCAATCGCCGTGCAGATATGAACAAACAATTGAGTATCTGTTATTTCATTTGATTGCACATGCGGCGTACCATTTCATAAATGGCGGCTGTGGAATTCGGTTTGTGCTGGATCTGTGGCTTTTAAAGAAGCAAAGTGCTTATAATGAGAATCTGCTGAGCGAATTGCTCTCTGCCGCAGAGCTTCAAACCTTTGCCCGCGAGCTATTTGCTCTTGCGGATGTTTGGTTTGAGGGAAGGGCGCACAGCGATCTTACCCTGGAAATGGAAGCGTACATCCTTGGTGCAGGACTTTATGGTACTGTTGAGAATAGCGTTGCAATGGGTCAGAGTGGAGATTTTAAAGGCGGGCGCGTCGGTTATCTTATGCGGCAAGTGTTTATGCCCTACAAGAATTTAAAGGGACGCTTTCCTGTTCTTGAAAAATGGCCCGTGTTGTTTCCTGTTTTTACGGTTTATCGGTGGTTTCGCATCGCATTTGGAAAGCACAGAACGATCGCTGTGCAGGTGATGCGATCCAGCACAAGCCTCGACTCTGCCAAGGCAAATCGTTTAACGGCGCTCCGTAAAAATTTAGAATTGTCGCAAAAGTAGATTTTTCTATTCAAAAAACTATTGACAACTGTCCTTTTTTGTAGTATACTACAGATGGTTAGCAGCCGCTAATTGCGGTTGCTTCCTAAAATCAAAGAGTTAGCATGTGCTAACTGCAAAGGAGGACGTGAAATGAAGAACGGTATGCATATTTTGATTGCCATATTGGTGGTATTGACGGTTCTTGTTCTTTGCGCCCTTGTAAAAAGAGTGTGCAAAAGATACCTTCAAAGGAAATGCAAGCTAATGGGAAAACCGCAATGGAATTCCGATTGCGGTTTTCAAAACAATAGGGGAGCGTGTCCGTTATGAGTGTGGTGATCGTAGGCGGTCATGAATGCATGACCAGAGAATATATTGATCTGTGCCGCCAATATAAGTGCAAGGCGAAGGTTTATCCTAAAATGAAAAGATCCTTGAAGGATTTTGGCTCTCCCGATTTGATCGTTTTATTTACCAATACCATTTCTCACAAAATGGTTCATTGTGTAATGAGCGAGATCAAGGGGCAGGATATTCCCATTGCCCGAAGCCATAGCAGTTCTATTTCTGCTCTAAAAGGAATTCTCAGTGAACATGCCATGGGATAAAAAGAAACGCTTGATCCATCAATCGGTCAAGCGTTCTTTCATATCCGTATAGATTGTATAAACATCATTTCAGTCGTTGATTCGTTTACAAAGATCATCAACAAAAACGCTGTTTTCCACCGGCACGCGCACGATCTCTCGTCCATTATCAAAAATCACCAGTTCTTTTTGCAGGTAAGTGCCTTTGGGAAGAGTTAAGCGTACCTCTTCGATTGACGCGCGGGGGGAATTTTGGTAGGGAATTTCAAAGACTTGCCGTGAGGATTCATCAGAGATCAAGGAAAAGGTGCTTTGAAGAATATACAGTCCGTCCTTGGTAAAAGAGATCAAGGCTGTAGTGTAGCGGGAAGAGCGGTACTTCTCATCTCTTCTTCCTTTTTTCAATAACAGATCCGTTCCGCTAAGCTGATAGTGTCCTACAACAGAGGGAGGCTCGCCTTTGTTTTTCAGCTTTTTTTCAAGTGTGTGGGAAACGGTCCCGCACAGCTCTTCATTGATTTTCTTTACCGCTTCATCAAGACCTTCCTCCGTGCCTCTGTTCATGCGCGGCAAAAAGGCGATCAGCGCACCTGCAATCATTGCAAGGATCGAAAAGATCCACTGATAGGGCAAAATGTAAAGCCAAAACAACTCTCCAACAACAAAGAGGGCAACGCCGACCACGAGCAGACACCAACCGATGTAAAAATGCAGGTCATTGCTTTTCAAATATTTTTTGTTTTCAATATAGTTCAATACGGTCCTCCGATAGTATAATATTTGATCGATCATGGTTATAGTATACACGAGGGAGGACCATTTGTCAATAAACTGTTGGTTGAAGGATATTCAACAGAAAATAGGAATGTAAAACAAAAAGAGAGTGTCCTCACAAAAAGACACTCTGCTTTAATATGATGCTATGTAATTCTTATCTGCGCAGTTCCTTCACAACGGTATTCTGGCTGTTGTAGTATTTGAATGCACGGATGGTCTTGCTGCTTCCTTCGTAGAATACAACGCCCTTGGAGCCATCTTCCTTTTTATAGATAGAGAAGTAGATCTGGTCGCTGGAGGGGGAAGAGATCAAGTAAATGCGGTCCTTTGCGTCGAAAGCGTCTGCCTCTGCCTTATAGGGATCTTCGTAGGGAGCAGTTTTTTCGATGTTGGACATCTTGGTGCGCAGTAACAGCTTGTCGGATTTGTTGCCGTAGATCTCAGTGCAGATCAACTCGCCATTTTCAATAGCATAGGAGTATTCAATATCCACGTATCTATGGGTAAAGAACCAAAGAGCCCAGCCGCCTACAGCAGAAAGTGCTGTGGATGCCATAAAGCCTGCAACGTTCAGCAGTGCAGTGCAGAGCACGATGATACCGAGAATGACTGCGATGAATACAACGATGTACAAAATTCTTGCCAAGCGATAATTACCTTCTACCTTTTTGGGAACGGTATAGTCGCCGATATTTGTTGCCTTGTAGCTGTCATCAGAGCCGTTAGAGGTAGAATTGGAAAATCTTCCGGCTGCACTTACAATTTTCTTTGCCATGATTCAAATTCCTTTCGTTGTTAAAAATATTTTCAAAACATACTTATTATACAGGGTTTTGAGGGAAATATCAAGTGCTTTTTTTGTTTTTTTTCTTCTTTTTTGTGAGAAAGTTGATCAATACAAGAACGGCAACGCCTACGATAAATGCAAGGATCAATTGAATATAGAAAAAATAGTCGGAATCAAAAAAGTCTGTCACAATGCTGTTTGCGTCGGCGTATTCTTGTGCATAAGCATTGTTGTTGATGAGAAGAAGCATCCGTTCGCAGCCGGAAAAGGCATCATGTCCGATAGCGGTCAGTTCCTTTCCGACTTTGATATGGGAGATGCGCATGCAATTCATAAACGCATAGTCTTCTACAGACACTACAGAATTATTAAATTCTACCTTTGAAAGCAACACGCACCCTTGAAATGCGCTTTCGCCAATGGTGCAACTGCCGCCCTCTTCAAAACGCAGAGTGTTCAACTTTTCACAGTCTCCAAAGGCACTGACGCCAATGCGTTTAACGGATGCAGGAATGGTGACAGTGCGCAGATCCTCGCTTCTGTAAAAGGCACTGTCTGCGATCTCCACAACGGGCTGTCCTTGATAGCTCTCGGGAATTTTGAGCGTACGGCTTCGCACGCGAACAGCTGTGATCTTGACCCCGCCATCTGCTTGCGCATAAGAAAAGCCGGAAGCGGAAGGTGCGTCAGAGCAGCTGCTAAACGTGATCGTCAATATAAACAAGAAGATAAAGGTCAAACAAAAGGGAAGTATTTTCTTCATCTGGATATCCTTTCGTGTTTTGCTTTATAAATGGATTAACACTGGTAGTATACCACAAATTTCTCCTGCTGTAAAGTGTAAGAATAAAAAGTTTACGGCAATACTTTTTAAAGATCAGCAAAAACGGTATTTGCACGAAAGGAAAAGAGCAGTGAGCGACAGCAGTAATTTTAAAGATACGGTAACGGCGTTTGACCGTGCAATGCATGCAGGGGAAAACTTTGATACGGTAAAAAAAGAGTTTCTTTATGGCGGACAGATCAGCGGAGTGTATTATTATATCAGCGGATTTGGTAACGGAGAACTAACCGAGCGTTTAATGGACTATATGATCAAAAACCGCGAAGCGGCAGCATATATAAAAAGCGATCGTCAGCGGTTTATGCAGATGATCTTACCTTTTGCGGTTGTCAGTACCACAAATGACATGCAAAAGGCGCTGTATGCAGTATACAGCGGAAATTCAATACTCATTCTTCAAGGCGTTGAAGAATATATTTTAATTGATACACGAAAGTATCCTTCAAGAGGTTTGGAAGAGCCCTCTAAGGATAAGGTTCTGCGTGGCTCAAAAGAAGGCTTTGTGGAAGCGCTTTTGACCAATTCCACCTTGATCCGCAGGAGGATCAGAGATCCAAGGCTCGTGTTCAAGCACTTATCGGTGGGGAGCAGAACCGCAACGGACGTGTTGATCTGCTATATCGAGGATCTTGCAGACAAGGAATATGTGAACTCCTTGATTGGAAGAATTGAGAGTATTCAAACGCAGGGATTGAATTTAGGACAAGAAAGTCTTTCGGAATTGTTGCTTCCAAAGAAGTGGTACAATCCCTTTCCGAAAATCCGGTATACCGAGCGCCCCGATGCTGCCGCCGCAATGCTCATGGAGGGCAGTGTGTTGGTGCTTTGCGACAACGATCCCTCAGCCATGATCCTGCCCACCGCCATTTTTGATTTTTTGCAGGATACGGATGATTTTTATTTTTCACCTCTGATTGGTGGTTATATGAAGATTGTGCGCAATTCCGTATTTATTCTGTCACTGATCCTCCTGCCTCTTTGGTTTACTCTACAGCAAATGCCCCATCTGCTTCCAAAATCCTTTGATTTTTTGCTGTATAACGGTGAAAGCTTCATGCCCCTGTTGTTGCAATTGTTATTGGTGGAATTTGCAGTGGACGGACTCAAGCTTGCTTCGCTGAATACGCCCGATACCCTGGCAAATTCTCTGAGCGTGATCAGTGCATTGATTCTGGGAGATCTGGCGGTGAGCGTGGGGTGGCTTTCCGAGCAGATCCTTTTCTATATGGCGTTTGTGGCAATTGCAGGCTTTACACAACCCAGCTACGAGCTGGGATATGCCTTTAAGTTTATGCGCATGATCACGCTGGTGCTGATCAGCTTTCTGTCATGGGTGGGCTTGCTGTTGGGTGTGTTCTTAACGATCTTTTTGATTGCTACCAACAACTCCATCAGCGGCAAAAGAGGGTATCTTTATCCGCTCATCCCCTTTAATAAAAGTGCATTTTTCCGCCTGGTCTTTCGTGCTCGTTTAAAGGGACAGGGAACTTCATCCAAAATGAGGAAATAAAGGGTAATATAAAATGTTTACAAAGCGTTATTGATTTTGCAAACATGATATGATATAATTGCATGGAATAAAGTATACAATGGTATATTTATAGATGTTATTAGACGATAAATTGTTTAACGGAAGGTGATTTTTTTGAAAGAAAGAATTATTTTAGCTGTTTTGCTCTTGACGCTTGCTTTGGGTTTGTGCGCGTCCTTTTCATCGTGCACAAGCAGTGACCAAAAGGAAGAGCTGGCGGTGGTCTTGTCAGAAAAGCTTGAAGGCACGGACTATACGGCTGGATCTTACGCGGCGTATGAAGAAGCATGGGCGCATGCGCAGACTGTTTATGAAAACGAGAACGCCAGTGCGCTGGAAATTGACAGAGCAGTGGAAAAATTAAATTCTGCAAAGGCAGCTTTGGTAAAGAAAGCAGACTTTTCTCAGTTAAAGATCGCGATTGACGATTCGGTTACTGTGGAGCAGGAGCTTTATACCGAAGCATCCTATTCTATTTTTGCGGCGGCTTTGCAGAGTGCATTGGATATTTATGAAAAGGATACTTCCAAGCAGAGTGAGATCAACTCTGCGATCACGTCCTTAAAAAATGCCAAAGAAGGCCTGGTAAAAATCCCCAGCACCAATGCGCTGGTGCAGCTGCTACAGGAACGGATTGACATGGGTGCGTATACGAGCCAGTCTTATGCGGTATATGCGCAGGCGTATGAAAGCGCCAGTGCCCTTGTGGAATCGGGAACCACTTCTCAAAGCGACTTGCTTTTGGCGGAAAATCTTTTAAGACAGGCAATTTCCGCGCTGGTCAGAAGAGGGGATATTACACCGCTGAGAGATCAGCTTGAAAGTGCTGAAAAAACCTATCTGGTGGCTGATGATAAAAACAGAGAGCCTGCGGACAGATACTCCAAGCAGAGCTACACGCAGTTTTGCGCTGTTTTGGAACGGGTACGGACGATCGTCAATAGTGGTGATGCCTCCCAGGAGGATGTGGAATCGCTAAAAGCGGAGCTTACCAATGCCTGCAAGGCACTGGTTGATATGAGCGCGCTTCTTGACAAGATTGATCTTCTTGGCAGCTATTCGGCACAAAGCTATTATTATACCCCCGAAAGCTATGATGCATTGCTTACTGCTATTTCCGAAGGAATCAGCTTGGTAAAAAGCGAAGCGCCTACCGCGGAGCAGTTAGCTCTCGCCGGTGCGGATATCGACCACGCCATTTCGGCGCTGGTGCGCAAAGCGCTTACGGCGGATGGAAAAAAAGATAAGCAGTTGTTGTATCGTGTGATTATGGTGGGAAATTCCAGAATTCTGCTGGGCACATATCTTGACGACTATGTTTCCTTCTTTGAAACGGTGGATCATGAAAATATGAACCTCTCTTATCAATTTGTGGGCGAGGATGGCGTGGAGTTTTCTGCCGATGAGACAAAGATCCTGATGAGAGAAGGATATATGAAGATCAGCTATGTGGGAAGCGCACCTGTGGATGAAGCAAATGCGGGACTTGCAAGCATCGGAGGCATTCACTTGGCACACACTGAATTTGATGTTGCCGCAGAAACAAGCTTCGGTGCACCCAGTGAATACACCAAGCGCACCGAAGTGGTGATGGGACAGGAAAATACCATTGCCGTTCTGACTTATGAAAACGAATCTGAGGGTGTAAAGGTAATCTTTGAGTATAACACTATTGGAAATTATATTTCTTCCATGGAGATCATCAAAACCACTGTTTAATCCACATCCCTTAAAACGTCTTCAATAGATTCAAGCACGCGGGAAGCGGTCATTGATCGCTTTCCGTGTTTTTTTGATGCTTCGTCTCCTGCAAGACCATGAATATACACACCAAGACTTGCCGCGCGATGAGGCTCCTTTTCACAGACCAGCAGTGCGGCGATGATGCCGGTGAGCACGTCTCCGCACCCACCCGTTGCCATGCCGTTGTTACCGGAGAGATTAACGCATAGTTCTTCTCCCGTTGCAATCAGCGTGTGGGCGTCCTTTAGGACTGCGGTGCAGTCAAATTTTTTAGACAGTTCTCGGACACAGGAGAGCGGATCGTTCAAAACATCTTTCACACTGCAGGAAAGCAAGCGTGCCGCCTCAGCGGGATGGGGAGTAATAACAGCATCTCCCTTATAATTTTGAATGTATTTTGTTTGACAGCAGAGATTCAGGGCGTCAGCATCTATTACGCAGGGCAGGGACAGCGATGCAAGGACAGTATATACGAGCGTTTTAGATGTCTCGCTTTTTCCCATTCCCGGACCGATCACTGCCGCATCACAGGTTGCCAGTTCTTTAAGCAGACCATCCATAGAGGTGTGCTCATTATAGCAATACAAAATGGCTTCGGGAAGCAAGGTTTGCAGGACTGTGCGGTTTTCTTCGGGCGTGAAAATTTCAACTAACCCCGCGCCTGTAAAGTAGGCGGCACAGGCTGACAAATACGCCGCGCCTGCCATACCGCTACATCCCGCAACAATACCGATCTTTCCGTAGCTCCCCTTATGAGAGCGAGCGGACCGTTTGCTCATGGTATGAAGGTCTTCTTCACTCAATGCTACTCCCTGCGCTTGCACGGGAAGAGGGATCCCGCAATCAAGAAGGGAGATTGTGCCGCAGTGTCCTGCACCGGGATAGATCAAGTGCCCCGCCTTTAAGCAGTTTAGCGCACAGGTATAGGTGGCATTTACCGCAAGAGTAGCCGATCCGGTTGCTCCATTGACACCGCTGGGAAGATCCACGCTCAAAACCGCTACGGGCGAAGCGTTTATCTTTTGAATCAGCAGTGCGTCATCGGGGGCTGGCTCACCGTGAAAGCCAATGCCGTACAGCGCGTCTACGATCAAGGAGTATGACGAAAGCTCCTCGGGAAAGGCTTTTAGAAAGGTCAGTCCTTTTGAAAAAAAGAGGTTTTCATCAGAGCCTTGTGTACTGTTTGCTTTGTAAAAATCAACATGCGCGCCCAGTTCTTTAAGGAGTGTTCCCAAATAGAGTCCGTCTGCTCCGTTGTTGCCCTTTCCCGCGACGATGAGCACACGGTCATGAGCAATATCCGTTTCTATAATATGATCTAATATTGCATTTGCCGCTCTTTTGATCATTTCTATGGAGGGATCACCGCAGGCGATTGCCTTCAATTCGGTGTTTTTAACATCCTTCGGGTGATAAAAACGGATC
>JAFTMP010000049.1 GCA_017452335.1 Clostridia bacterium | reverse complement strand
CTGTTCAGCCAGGGAAGCGTTCTGCGCGCCCTGCAGATCTTACTAAGAAAAAGAGCCCATCCTTGGGACGACTTCACCGTTGAAGGAATGTACCACGTGGGCGACGATACCAACAAAAAGAAAAACTACGGGATCATTGATAAGGTGTACCCGGTGAATTGAGATTGTTTTACTTCCAAACTGCTGTGTAAATTGCTGTGGGGCATTTTACACAGCAGTTTTTGAAGGGTGGTTGTATTAACAGATCTACGTCCTCATTTCTAATTTTGCTTTTTCTTTCATACAGTATAGCAAGTTATACGAAAGGGGAGAAGAATATGCCGAAAAATAACAAAAAAGCAGGGTTACGTACGATGCTGTTTGTCCTCATTACAGTAATGCTTCTTTTGCCCGGTGCATCGGGGAAGAGAACCATTCTAAAGGATGCCGATATGCCCGGATTTGTAAAAGAGGTGATCTCTTGGCTGTTGCCCGCACCGTAGAGACAGGGCGGGCAAGGCGCGTGACGGGGCAAGACAGAAGGGAAAAATGTGACTTTTCCATCAGCCCCCTTGCGCCCCTTCCGCTCATCTGCTTTATGCTGTTGAATAACGGTCCCCTTTTTCCCTGCGCTTTGTTGGCGGCGCTTTTTCATGAATGCGGTCATATTGCCGCAATTTATCTGTCGGGCGCGCGTGTGGTGCGCTTGGGCATCTATCCCTTTGGTGCGGAGATCGTTTCGGGAGGAAGGATGCTCTCCTATGGGCAAAGTCTGTTTGTGGCACTTTCCGGGGTGATGGTCAATTTTTTCTGCGCCGCAGTACTGTTTCTTCCTCATGCTCCTTATACTTTACAGGTGTTTGGGATCTGTTCGCTGGGGCTGGGACTGTTTAATTTGTTGCCGCTAAAGCGTCTTGACGGCGGGGAAGTGATCGAAAATCTTTGCGCCCTCTTTTTACCCCTTGAGCAAGTACAGCGCTGTTGTAAATTCTTTGCCGTATTGGGCGCGGCGGGGCTGCTGCTTTTTTGCTTGCTGGGGATCTTTTTTGCCCATTTGAACCCGCTTTTTTTACTGCTGTCGCTCTATTTGCTGTGGGGCGTTTTTTAAGCCCGCTGCAAGCCCCACGGATTTTGAGGGAAAATCGACAAAATGTGAAAAAACTATTGACAACAGCCCATTCTTTTATTATAATGAGATATCCGCGTGATCTTTGGCAACGCGGGAAAAAAGCACGATTTTTGCATCTGTGCCAACAACCGAGGGGTCAGGCAAAGCAAGCCCTTCGGTGTATTCATCTTTTTACTGTTCAAAGGACCAACAATAGAATAGATGTACACACCTTGCAGTTCTAATAGGGGTGTCTTTCTTTTTTACACAGTGTGTGAAAGGCGCTCTACGGGTCAAACCGTTCAGGAATCGTATTTCCAAGCTGCTTGGAGATTTGGAAACATCAGCTGCAGCCACCCTCAAATTCTGATGCGCGAAAGCGCCGTGAAGGGTTTTCCGATTTACAGGGAAAACGCTTTTCGTAGATCAAGGACGGTCTGTAAAAACTCTTTGCGGGGGCTGGTGTTAGCCGGGTGTGGGGTTCGCGCAGAGCTGTATACGGCTGTACGCGGTCTTTTTGCCGCAAAGGGGGATGCAAAAAATGGTTAAAGAAAAGAATATTATTGAATTACATAATATCACTGTATCTTTTGACGGTGAAACGGTACTTGACGATCTGGATCTGTCCATTAGGGACGGAGAGTTCGTTACCTTTTTGGGCGCTTCGGGGTGTGGCAAAACCACCACTCTGCGGGTGATTGCCGGTTTCATCTCTCCCGATCACGGTGATGTTTTTTTTGATGGTGTACGCATCAACGATCTGCCGCCCCATAAGCGTCAGGTGAACACCATCTTCCAGCGCTATGCACTCTTTCCGCATTTGAACGTTTTTGACAATGTGGCGTTCGGCTTGAAGGTTGCAGGCATGAAAAAGGAGCAGATCAAGGAAAAAGTGGAGGAGATGCTGGAGCTGGTGAACATGAAAGCCTTTGCTCAGCGCAAGATCCACAATCTTTCGGGCGGTCAGCAGCAGCGCGTTGCCATTGCAAGAGCACTTGTGAATAACCCCAGAGTCCTGCTTCTTGATGAGCCGTTGGCGGCGCTGGACTATAAGCTGCGTAAGGATATGCAGAATGAATTAAAGCGCATACAGCGTCAAACGGGGATTACCTTTATTTTCGTCACCCACGACCAGGAGGAGGCGCTGTCCATGTCCGATACCGTGGTGGTGATGAACGAGGGCAAGATCCAGCAGATCGGCTCGCCCACCAAGATCTATAACGAGCCCGAAAACGCTTTTGTTGCCGACTTTATCGGGGAAAGTAACATCATCGACGGGGTGATGCTTGACGACTTTAAGGTGCGCCTTGACGGCAGAGCGTTTAAGTGTCTTGATAAGGGCTTTGCGGTAAATGAGCCTGTGGACGTGGTGATCCGTCCCGAGGACGTAGACATCGTGCCCCTTGAGAAGGGGCAGTTGACCGGTGAGGTTTCCTCCATCACCTTTAAGGGTGACTACTACGAAATGATCGTGGACGTCTGCGGCTTTAAATGGATGGTGCAGGCAACCGACGAGCAGTTTGTGGGCACCAAGGTGGGCTTGGTGGTCGAGCCCGATGCCATTCATATCATGAAGAAGTCCAAGTACTCCGGTATGTTTGGCGACTATTCCACCTTCAGTACCGAAATGGATGAAATGGAGGAAGAAGCGCGCTTGGAAGAGGAGCGCTTAGAAGAGGAAGCGCAGGAGGAGCAGGGCAATGAATAAGCGTGCAGGTACCTTTTCAAGGGGACTGCTGAATACGCCCTATGTTGTCTGGTCGCTGATCTTTATTCTCGTTCCCCTGTTTTTTGTGGTGTACTATTCCTTTTTTGATTTGGAGGGCGGCGGATTTACCTTAGAGTATATCAAGGTCTTCTTTTCCGATCCCATGTACATCAAGGCGTTTGGCATTTCACTGCTCTATTCGGTCATTGCCACTGCCATCAGCTTGGTGATCGCCTATCCCTTTGCCTATTTTCTTTCCAGAAAAAAGCCCTCCTCGCAAAGCATTCAAATGGTGCTCATTATGCTTCCCATGTGGATGAATATGCTGGTAAGAACCTATTCTTGGGCAAATATTCTGGAGCTTAACGGTATTTTAAATAAGTTTTTCTCGCTTTTCGGCGCGGAGCCTGTGATGATGCTGGGTACGGGCGGAGCGGTGATCTTGGGTATGGTGTACAACTACCTGCCTTATATGATCCTGCCCATCTATACCGGCATGTCCAAGATCGAGCAGCCCCTTCTTGAGGCGGCTGAGGACTTGGGCTGCAACGGCTTTCAAAAGCTTAGAAGAGTCATCATGCCCCTAAGCCTTTCGGGTGTGGTTTCGGGCATCATCATGGTGTTCGTTCCCTCCATCTCCACCTTCTATATCTCTCAGAAGATGTCGGGCGGTAAGGTGGTGCTCATCGGTGATATCATTGAAACGCAGATCAAGGAATACTGGGCGGACGGGGGGCTGAACCGCGGTGCCGCCATGTCCTTGGTGCTCATGGTCATTATCCTGTTCTGTACCTTCGTCATGAACCGCTTCACCGACGAGGATGAAGGGGGGCTGCTGGTATGAAAAAGAGATCCTTGCGTAAAAACACGAGCGCGGTAGCAGGGAACATCCTCATGGGGTTGGTGTACCTGTTTTTATACGCACCGCTGATCGTGATGATCGTCTTTTCCTTCAACGCAGGAAAAAGCACCTCGGTGTTTCAGGGCTTTGATCTGCGCTGGTATAAGGAACTGTTTTCCGGCGGAGAGCTGCTGGAATACCTAAAGAACTCTCTTTTGCTTGCTGTTGTTTCCTCGCTCATCGCCACCGTGCTGGGCACTCTTGCGGCAGTGGGCATTTACCAGCTGAAAAACAAAAAGTTTTCCTCGGTGCTGATGACGGTCAACAACATTCCCATGATGAATCCCGATATCGTGACCGGTGTGTCGTTGATGATGATGTTCGTGTTCGTGGGTGCCTTTTTGGCAAGCAACCGTGACAGCGTAAACTTTTTTACCCTGCTGATCGCCCATGTGACATTTAACACCCCTTACGTGCTGTTAAATGTCCTGCCAAAGCTTCGCTCTACCGACAAGCGCTTGGTGGAAGCGGCAATGGACCTGGGGTGTACACCCGTGCAGG
>JAFTMP010000048.1 GCA_017452335.1 Clostridia bacterium | reverse complement strand
GCCCATATATAGGCATACATGATCCAGGTGCTTAAAAAAAATCCCTCAATTATACCGTCAAGTATTACAAACAGGTAGATCGAAATTAACGCCTTTGCCCTGTAAAAGCGAGTCAACAGTATGATAAACATGGCGATCAAATGAATATTGGGTAAAAAGTTCATCAGTTGATCGGACATGACCATCATTGCCGCAAACAGGGACAGCACGATCATATCGCGAAGATTATTCCGCGCTTGCTCTCGTGTCATCACGCTTTGCTGTATACGAACTTATATGTAGCGCCGTCTTCGACCATAGTGGAATCCACACCGGTCATGGCATACTCTTCTCCGATATACAGTGCCCAATACGCTTGATCTTCTGCGTATACAGCACGAATTCCGTTGACCTCTTCTACCATCAAGCCGAATTCCGATTCACTTCCCTTGATCAGTCCCTCCTGCTCCAGTGCCTTGCGCAGGGTGGTTTCGTTGGTCTTGATTGTGAAATTAGTGCTTGCTCCTTGGCTATCCACTACAACAAAGGTGAAGGTGTATGCGTATTGCTCCTCGCCGGCGGCAGATGATGTCATAGGCGCTTCAACTGACGTATCGGCAGAAGGTGAACTATCGTTCACTTGGCTTTGTTCGCCATCGGACGGGGTGGATGTGCTTTCCGTGCTGTTGCAGGAAGCAAGGATCATGACCGATGCCGCAATCATCAGTGCAAGAAGAAGGGATAAAACTTTGTTAAAATTCTTCATGTTTTGTTCTCCTTAAATGTTTTAATTTTTCTCTCATGATTGCAAAATCGTATACGGGCGCTTTTGCAAATGCGGCTTGAGAATTTCAAATTAGCCGGCTGGCGCGTCTCCCGACTTAAAAAGCATTGAAATGTTCCACCTTCTCAGCATGAAAGCCAATGGTTTTTCCTGTCGATTGCGGCGACAGGCGGCACACTTCCCTTTTATCACGGTGACCCGTTCGTTTAGGTCTTTCACCTAATTCCGTTTGCCAACTCTGCTATTCTACACGATTCTACCGAATTTGTCAACCTTAATTGTATAAAAATAAAAAGAAAGGCGCATGGATAGGCTGTTGTCCTTATCGGAGAATTCAAAATAGAGGTATGGGCATAGCCCGATGCATTTGTAAAACAAATGCGAAACTGGCGATAAAAACAGAAGAGAGAGTAATGCGGAAACAAAATTCCGTAAGACTCTCTCTTTTCTGCATTTATGTGAGGGATATTCTTTGCTTTGCAAATAGTGATATTGCCCTTCGGACAGTGATATTGTTCGGCTTCGCCTCACAGTGATATTTTATTCGCCCCTAAACTCGCGTAGCGAATATCACTTGGACGAAGTCCAAATATCACTACGAAGCAATATCACTCGTCGAAGGCGAATAAAACTGGCGTGATACCTCCGTTAAGAGTATCACGCCATAAGCGCCCTTTCTTTTTATTTAGGTTTGCCTTTAAAAATGATTGCCGCCAATAGTGATAGTGTCATTGCCACTGTGATTCCAATGGAGGTGGCAGTAAGCCCACCTTTTATAATGCCGATGACACCCTCGGCGTCGATTGTTTCTTTTACTCCTTGGCAAAGTGTATGACCAAAGCCTAAAAGCGGCACCCGCGCCCCGGCTCCTGCAAATTTTGCAAGCGGTTCGTAAAGACCGAGCCCCGATAAAAATACACCCAAAACCACGCACCCAACAAGGATTCTTGCGGGAGTCAATTTGGTTTTATCAATAAAAATCTGTGCGATGGCACAGATCCCGCCGCCAACTAAAAAAGCCCATAGATAGATCATTTTGCCGCTCCTCCTTTTAGATGAATCAAATGTGCAATTGCAGGAATGGTCAATCCTTGCTTTAAGGAATCGGCAGACATCAGCGCTCCCGTTGCCATAAAAAGCACATTCCGATACTTTCCGCAAAGCAGTTTTGGCAGGATCGTAGATGCAAGCACCGTTGCGGCGCATCCGCACCCCGAGCCCCCTGCGTGTACATCCTGCTTTTTGCGGTCATAGATCATCAGTCCGCAGTCATTATGCAAACCGTCAAGACAGTACCCTTCCTTGTTTGAAAGATCCTTTAGGATCTCGCTCCCCTCGTATCCGAGATCCCCTGTGAGAATCAGATCGAAATCAGAGGGTTTAGTTTTGCTTTCTCTAAAGTAGGTGAGCAGAGTATCCAGTGCAGCGGGTGCCATGGCGGCACCCATGTTGGCAGGATCATCTATACCGCCGTTTCGCGTTTTTCCCGGAAGAAACTCTGCAATCAGCGCACCTTGCTCGTTTGTATTTTTTTCAAGAAGAAAAGCGCCCGCGCCTGTTACCGTCCACTGTGCTGTGGGCGCGCGCTGTCCCCCATATTCCACGGGAGAGCGGAACTGCCGTTCTGCTGAGCAAAAATGAGAGGAGCTCACTGCCGCCGCTTTCTCAAAGTGTCCGCTGTCAAGCAGGATAGATGCAATCAGCAACCCTTCCGCGCTGGTGGAGCAAGCGCCGTATATTCCAAGGAACGGGGTGTCATAATCGCAAAGACCATACGCCGAGCTGGTGCACTGGTTGATCAAATCTCCGGCGAGTAATACGCCCAAATCCTGTGCCTGCAGCTTCTTTTTGTTCAGAGTGAAGTTCAGAGCAAGAAACTGACTTTCTGCTTCCGATTGCTCCCATGTTTCCTTTCCGAATCTGTCACTTCTGTCTATATAATCAAAATTTACTCCAAGAGGTCCCTCCCCCTCTTTTTTTCCGCCCACTGCGGCGGCAGAGGTGATCATTATGCGGTTGTTTAATCGTTTAACCCGTTTTTCCACTGTGCGCTCTCCTTGTTTTGAAGTATCACGCTGTAAGTATTGCTGTTTTTTAATACTTTTATGCAGGCATGGCATTGTTTGGTCGCTATTGACAAAATTTAGTCTCTTGTGGTATACTGACACAAAAGGAGGGGAGTGCATGCCTTTTGTTTATCCCAATTATTACGACACATTTTCCTGCATTAAGGGTGCCTGTAAGCATAATTGCTGTATCGGCTGGGAAATTGATATTGA
The DNA here is from genome assembly GCA_017452335.1 of Clostridia bacterium. Classification (GTDB taxonomy): domain Bacteria; phylum Bacillota; class Clostridia; order Oscillospirales; family CAG-272; genus UBA11512. Next base: position 187 of record JAFTMP010000048.1, on the reverse strand, counting down.
TGAAGACAGTCTTTCTTTTTATAACAGCTTGGATACACCCTTGGGCGAGCGCTTGCAAGCGCAAATTTCAAAGGAAGCGCCCGCGCATTTTATTCTGTGCAAACAGGAACGATGCCCTTTTTTGAACAAAGAAAATCTTTGTGATCTGATCATAGAGCTGGGTGAGGAGCGGCTGTGCACCATCTGC
>JAFTMP010000047.1 GCA_017452335.1 Clostridia bacterium | reverse complement strand
GCGGTTGCGGTGTGATCGCACTGTGCGTGGATTACTACGAGCTGGGTATTGCCACCGGCAAGATGGCGGCGGCAATTCTTAAAGGGGAAGAGGAGGTATCTCAAATGAAGATCCGGCTTCCTGAGCACTGCAACAAGGTTTATAATGCGTCCCATTGTGCCGAGTTGGGCATTGATATCACTGCCCTTGAAGCGGCGGGCTATACTGCCCTTGAAAACCAATCCGCTTCATAAATTCAACAAAAGTGTTGCAAACCAATTCATTTTTACCAAAGGAATTACGATTATGAAAAAACTGCTTTCCCTTGTTTTAATACTCTCTCTGCTTCTTTCCATTTGTTTTTGCTTTGCATCCTGCAACAGCGGCGGGGATAAGTATGTGATCGGCATTTGCCAGCAGATGCCCCATGTGGCGTTAGACTCGGCAACAAAGGGCTTTAAAGACGCTCTGATTGCTGAGTTGGGCGAAGAAAACGTGGAATTCATCGAGCAAAATGCACAGGGGGATTCCACTGCCTGCACCACTATTGCTAACGATTTTGTGACTAAAAACGTGGATTTAATGTTAGGGAACGCTACCAACGCACTGCAGGCATGCGCCAACGCTACCGAGACCATTCCCGTTCTGGGTACTTCCGTTACCGAATACGGCGTGGCGCTTGGCATTGACAACTTTAACGGTCTGGTGGGCACAAACGTATCGGGCGCCTCCGACCTTGCTCCCCTTGACGAGCAAGCCGCCATCATCACTACCTTTTTCCCCGAAGCAAAGACTGTGGGACTACTTTACTGCTCCGCTGAGCCCAACTCCGACTATCAAGTGAGAAAGGTTCAAGAATATCTGGAAGCGGCAGGGCTAACTTGTGCCAAATACCCTTTTGCAGACTCCAACGACGTGGTTTCAGTGGCTACCGCCGCCGCAGCGGCTTCCGATATTCTCTACATCCCCACCGATAACACTGCGGCAAACTGTGCCGAAGCCATTAACGGTGCGGTTCTGCCCACCAAAACCCCCATTGTAGGGGGAGATGCAGGCATTTGCGGCGGGTGCGGTGTGATCACTCACTGCATTGATTATTACGATCTGGGAGTGACCACCGGTAAGATGGCAGCAGCCATCTTGAAGGGCGAAAAGGATGTTTCCAAAATGGAGATCCAGTATGCCGAAAACTATTCCAAGGTCTACAACGAGACCAACTGCAAGGAGCTGGGCATTGACATTGAGGCTCTGAAGGCGGCTGGCTATACTGCTTTGGAAGATTGATCGTTTTTTCCGATTGATAACATATTTTCAATAAAAAGAAAGGATTTTGAAAAATGAAAAAGCTTATTTCCCTTATTTTGATGACTGCACTGGTTTTGACCGCTTGCATCGGTTTTGCTTCCTGCGAAGAAAAGAAGACTTACACCATCGGTATTTGCCAGATCCAGCCCCACGTGGCACTGGACGCCGCAACACAGGGCTTTAAGGATACTCTGATCGCAGAGTTCGGTGAAGAAAACGTCACCTTCATCGAGCAGAACGCACAGGGCGACGCCAATGCCTGCGCAACCATCGTGAATGACTTTGTAACCAAGAACGTGGATCTGATCTTAGGTAACGCCACTCCCGCTCTGCAGGCAGCTGCAAACGGCACCGAGACCATCCCCGTGCTGGGCACCTCCGTTACCGAATACGGCGTGGCACTGGATATTGACAACTTCTCCGGCACCGTTGGCACCAACGTTTCCGGTACCTCCGACCTGGCACCCCTTGATCAGCAGGCACAGATGATCCTTGATCTCTTCCCCGATGCAAAGACCGTTGGCATGCTCTACTGCTCCTCCGAGGCAAACTCCGCTTACCAGGTGGCAGAAGTGAAGAAGTATCTGGGTGCAAAGGGTATCACCTGCGTGGACTTCCCCTTCTCCGACTCCAACGACGTTTCTGTTGTATCCGCAGCAGCGGCAGCAGGCTCTGACGTGATCTACATCCCCACCGATAACACCGCGGCAACCTGCACCGAAGCGATCAACGGCGCGGTTCTGCCCACCAAGACGCCCATCATCGCAGGCGAAGAGGGCATTTGCGGCGGTTGCGGCGTGGCAACTCTGAGCATCAGCTACTACGACTTGGGCGTAAAGACAGGCGAAATGGCAATTAAGATTCTCAAGGGCGAGGCTGAGGTCTCCGAAATGCCCATCGGCTACGTTGACACCTTCACCAAGAAATACAACAAGGCAAACTGCGAAGAGCTGGGCATTGACATCGAGGCTCTGAAGGCAGCAGGCTACGTTGCAATCGAAGACTGATTCAATAACCCATTTGCCAAAGGAAGGCGTTTGCGCCTTCCTTTGGCAACGTTGAAGAGAGGTATAAGAAATGTTTCTAAATTGGCTTGGAGCCCTTCCGGGTGCCGCCGCGCAGGGAATGATCTGGGGGATCATGGCCATTGGCGTGTATCTGACTTATAAGATCTTAGACGTTGCCGATCTGACGGTGGACGGTTCCATTTGTACAGGCGGTGCGGTCTGTGCGATCCTTGTAACCAACGGGGTAAATGTATGGCTGGCAATGCTCATCGCGCTGATCGCAGGGCTTCTTGCGGGCTTTGTCACCGGGTTACTGCACACCTTTATGGGAATTCCCGCGATCCTTGCAGGTATTTTGACCCAGCTTATGCTGTGGTCCATCAATTTGAAGATCATGGGCAAGGCAAACGTGGCGCTCCCCTCCAGAAAATACGATCTGCTTTTGGCACAGATCAATATCGAGAAGTCCCTCATCGTGCTGGCTGTAGCGGTCATCTTGCTGATTGTATTGCTGTACTGGTTCTTTGGTACGGAGCTGGGCGCGTCCATTCGGGCAACGGGTAACAATTTGAATATGAGCCGTGCCCAGGGCATCAACACCGATTTTACAAAGGTACTGGGCTTGACCCTTTCCAACGGCATCGTGGCACTGTCGGGTGCGCTTCTTGCACAGTATCAGGGCTTTGCCGATGTGAGCATGGGCAGAGGTGCCATCGTGATCGGTCTTGCCGCGGTGATCATCGGAGAAGCAGTGATTTCAAAGATCTCTCAAAATCTTGCAGTGCGCCTTGTGGGCGTTGTGGCAGGCGGCGTGATCTACTATTTCGTATATCAAACGGTTATCTTCTTGGGTCTTGACGCAGACCTGCTCAAGATGCTCTCTGCCATCGTAGTGGCATTCTTCCTTGCAGTTCCTTATTGGAAAAAGACATATTTCACCAAGGCAAAGGGAGGAAAGAAGCATGCTTGAAATTATTGATGTGAAAAAAACCTTCAATCCCGGAACGGTGAACGCCAAAACGGCACTAAACGGCTTGAATTTGACCTTGAAGGATGGCGACTTTGTAACGGTGATCGGCGGTAACGGTGCGGGAAAATCCACCATGCTCAACGCCATCGCGGGAGTGTGGAAGCCCGATGAAGGAAAAATCCTTATCGACGGCACCGATATTACCCCCATGCCCGAGCACAAGAGAGCGAAGTTTCTGGGCAGAGTCTTCCAAGATCCCATGATGGGTACGGCGGCAGACATGCAAATTATCGAGAATTTGGCGCTGGCAAAGAGAAGAGGAACCAGACGCGGACTTGCTTGGCATATTAAGAAGACCGAGCGCGCTGAATATAGGGAACTGCTTGCCAGCTTGGATTTAGGTCTTGAAACGCGCTTGACTTCTAAGGTAGGCTTGCTTTCTGGCGGACAGCGCCAGGCAGTGACACTTTTAATGGCATCGCTGAATAAGCCCAAGCTTCTGCTTCTTGACGAGCACACCGCCGCTCTTGACCCCAAGACCTCGGCAAAGGTGCTGGAGATCACAGATCGAATCGTTACGGAAAGCAATCTGACCACGCTGATGATCACTCACAACATGAGAGACGCCATTGCCCACGGCAACAGGCTGATCATGATGCACGAGGGACGGATCGTGGTAGACGTGGAAGGGGAAGAGAAGAAGAAACTGACGGTTGAAGACCTGCTGGGACTTTTCGCAAAAGCCAGCGGCAAGGAATTTTCAAACGACCGTGCGATACTTTCTTGACTGATTATAGTTTTTTGGCGGTTGCGCTTAGATGGCGCAACCGCTTGTTTTTTTAGTGGGAGTATAAGCGCTTGTCTTTTTAAATCATGACGAAAAAGTAAATTTTGCAAAAGCGGTCGAAAAAATAAAAAAAGACTCTTGCAAAATGGAAAAGAGTGTGCTATACTACGCTTCGTGAAACGCAGACGGCAAAACCGTACTGCACTCCATAAATTTATCTTATCAAGAGCGGCGGAGGGACTGGCCCTGTGAAGCCCGGCAACCTGCACGGAAGGTGTAAGGTGCTAATTCCCGAGAGATGAGAACACTGCACTCCTCGGGAAACCGAGGCTTTTTTATTGTCTTTTTCGCCAAGGAATGCGTCTTTAAAAAGGGCAGGGACGCAGTTTGGTTGTATGAATAGTGAAAGGAAGAATGAATATGGCAAGAAAGCTTTTTACATCCGAATCGGTGACCGAAGGACATCCCGATAAAATCTGCGATAAAATTTCCGATGCGATCCTTGACGCCCTGCTCATGCAGGACCCCACCTCCCGCGTTGCCTGCGAGACCACTGCCACCACCGGTATCATCTACGTAATGGGCGAGATCACCACCAAGGCAAGCGTGGATTTCCAGACCATCGTGAGAAACACCGTGAAGGAGATCGGCTACGATCGCGCAAAGTACGGCTTTGACTGCGAGACCTGCGCGGTGATCACTGCGGTGCACGAGCAGTCGCCCGACATTGCACTGGGTGTGGACAAGTGCCTTGAAAAGAAGGAAGGGGCGCTGGCTGAAGAGGATGAATACGACATCGGTGCAGGTGACCAGGGTATGATGTTCGGTTTTGCCACCAATGAGACAGCAGAATATATGCCTTATCCCATCGCGCTGGCTCACAAACTGGCAAGACAGCTGACGAAGGTAAGAAAAGACGGTACCTTAAGTTATCTGCGTCCCGATGGAAAGACCCAGGTAACTGTAGAATATGAGGGTGATACCCCCGTGATATTGTACACCGTGGTTGTTTCTTCCCAGCATGATCCTGCTGTAAGCCTTGAGCAGATCAGAGAAGACGTGATCCGCGAGGTCATCAAGCCCACCGTTCCCGCGGCTTTCCTTGACGAGAACACCAAAATTTATGTTAACCCCACCGGCAGATTCACCGTGGGCGGTCCCCAGGGGGACTCGGGCTTGACCGGCAGAAAGATCATCGTAGATACCTACGGCGGCTATTCCCGCCACGGCGGCGGTGCCTTCTCGGGTAAGGACCCCACAAAGGTGGACAGATCTGCCGCTTACGCCGCAAGATATCTGGCAAAGAACGTGATTGCCGCAGGTCTTGCTTCCAGATGCGAGGTACAGCTTGCTTATGCCATCGGCGTTGCTAAGCCCGTTTCTGTAAGAGTGGATACCTTCGGTACCGGTAAGGTGTCCGAGGAAGCCATCGAAAAGGCACTGACTCAGCTGGTGGACCTGCGTCCCGCCGCGATCATCGCACGCTTTGATTTAAGAAAGCCCATCTACAAGAACCTTGCCGCATACGGTCACATGGGCAGAGAAGACCTTGGCGTGAAGTTTGAAAAGACCGACATTGCAGACAAGCTGGCGCAGCTGGTGCAGGCATAAAAAGAGCGAAAAGTGTAAAGACTTTTTCTCTAAAACTTGCGCAAATAAAAAAAGTATGATATAATAAAATATCCCTCCTCACTTCTTCTTTGATCAGTCATAAACTGATAACAAAGCACCGAAGGGAGGAGGGTTTTTCGATGTTGCTTTTGGAAATGGCGCTGGCGTTTGCCATCACCTTTATACTGTATCTGCTGCTTAAAAAAACGGCAGGGAAGCTTTACAGAAGTTATCTCTTATGGGAAGAGCTTCATGAAGAGGAAGCGCGGGCGAAGAACCCATCGAAAAGCAACGTGCAGGACGGGGAAGGTTCCTTCGAAGAAGAGGATTTGGAAAAAGGGAAGAAAGGAGAAGGGTATGGACAGGATTGCTGAAAAAGAACCGGAGCGCATTGAAGACATCGTAGATGAAGTGGTTTACCACAATGAAGAAAACGGCTATACCGTTCTCGTTTTGGAAAATGAACGCTTCCCCGAGCCCATCACTGCGGTGGGCGAACTGCCCTTTATTGCCGAAGGGGAGCAAATTAAAGCCCTTGGCAACTGGACGGTGCACCCCACCTACGGCAGACAATTTCGCATTGAATACTATGAAAAGGAGCTTCCCGCGGGTAAGGACGCCATGCGCCGCTACCTTTCCTCCCGTGCCGTCAAGGGCATCGGCCCTGCCACGGCAGAAAAGATCGTGGACATGTTTGGCGAGGAGACCTTTGAGGTGATTGAAAAAAATCCCGAGTTTCTTGCCCAGATCAATGGTATTTCGGCAAAAAAGGCAAAGGAGATCGGGGAGAGCTTCCGTGCCCAGTTCGGCATGCGCTCGGTGATGATGTTCACCTCTCAATTTTTTGGCGGGGCGCTTTCTGTAAAAATCTATAAAAAATGGGGATGCGCCGCAGAGGCGGTGATTCGCAAAAATCCCTATATTCTCTGCGAGGAGATCGAAGGCATCGGCTTTGAAAAGGCGGATAAGGTGGCATTGGAGCTGGGCGTTGCCGAAAATGATCCCGCGCGCATCGAATCTGCCATCATTTATGTGCTTTCCTATCATGCGGCACAAAACGGTCATTCCTTTATTCCCAAGGACAAGCTCCTGCCCACCGTTGCCCAGCTTTTACAGGTGGACGAGGAGGCGTGCGAGCTGGCGGCAGACCGCTTGCTGGTATCGGGCAAGCTTGTGGCAGTGCCCAGCGGAAAAAGACAGTGCCTTTACATCGCGGCGTATTATGAAGCCGAAAAATACATTGCCCGCAAGATGGAGCTGCTTGAAAAAACGGCGCTGTCCCTGCCTGTAGATGATGTGGCAAAGGAATTTGCCATCATTGAGCGGGAAAGCGGTCTTTCCTATGCGGCAAAACAGAAAAAAGCGATCATGTGCGCCCTGCGTTCGGGCGTGATGATCTTAACGGGCGGACCCGGTACAGGTAAAACCACTGTTATTCGGGCGCTGATCCGTATTTTTGAGCAATTTGATTTCAAGGTGGCGCTTGCCGCCCCCACGGGCAGAGCCGCCAAGCGGATGTCTGAGGCGACGGGCGCACCGGCAAAGACGGTACACCGCCTGCTGGAAGCGGAATTTGGCGGGGGCAATACCCGCTTTTCACGGGATGAGGACAATTTGCTGGAGGAGGAAGTGTTCATTATTGACGAGACCTCCATGGTGGACACTCTGCTCATGGCGGCGCTGTTAAAAGCCATCAAGCCGGGCTCCAGGCTCATTCTCATCGGAGACGCCGATCAGCTTCCTTCAGTGGGTGCGGGCAACGTGCTGGCAGACTGCATTGAAAGCCAGATGATCACCACGGTACAGCTTAAGGAAATTTTCCGCCAGGCAAAGGAGAGCCGCATCGTCACCAACGCCCACGCCATCAACAAGGGCGAGCTGCCCACCCTTTCCGACAAGGATAACGATTTCTTCTTTGTAAAGCGGGAAAACGAGGAGGATATTGCGCCCACCATCGTGTCTCTTTGGCATACCCGCCTGCCCGCCAGCTACGGCAAAGCCATCGCGGGGCAGATCCAGGTGATCACGCCCTCCCGCAAGGGCAGTGCAGGAACGGAAAATCTCAACCTGCGCCTGCAGGCGGTGCTCAATCCACCCTCCCCCAATAAAGCGCAAATGCAACATCGGGGCAGGACCTTTAGGGAAGGGGATAAGGTCATGCAGATCAAAAACAACTACGATATCCCCTGGACCAAGGGCAAAACCGAGGGAACGGGGGTGTTCAACGGAGATATCGGCTATGTGGAGCGGGTGTCCTTTCACGAAGAGCAGATTTTGGTGCGCTATGAGGACCGTGTTGCCACCTATGAGTTTTCTATGGCAGAGGAGCTGGAGCATGCCTACGCCATCACGGTACATAAAAGCCAGGGAAGCGAGTATCCCGTGGTCATTTTGCCGGTATACAGTTACGCGCCCCGCCTGCTGACAAGGGAACTGTTTTATACCGCCGTGACCCGTGCGCAGAAAATGGTCATCTTGGTGGGCTCGGAGCAGACGGTGCAAAAAATGGTGGAAAACAGCCGCCGTCCCATGCGCTATACGGGTTTGAAGGCGGCGCTCTGCCACTATATGGGCGGGGAGGGTGAACAGTGAGTCTTTTAGAACTGCTTTTTCCGCCCAAATGCCCTGCTTGCAAAATGCGCAAGGCCAAGGAACAGGTGCTTTGCAGGAGCTGTCTTTCGGAATACGAAAAGGAGAAAAATCGGCTTTGCCCCTCGTGCAAAAATAAGAGAAGCCGCTGTCACTGCCGACCAAGGCAAGCGTCGAGTGCGGTGTTTGCCTATCTGTCGGTCTTTCGCTATCGGGAAAACACGCCCGGTGGACGGTTGATCTTAAAGATCAAGGATCAAAAGCAGGAGCAAATTACCGAATTTCTTGCAGAGGATCTTTGCAAAACATTGCAAAATGGCTGTATTTTAAAAAGCGATGCCTTGATTACCTACGTGCCCCGCGCGCAAAGGAGCGTGCTTGAAAGTGGGACCGACCAAGCAAAAGCGCTGGCACTGGCGCTGGGCAAGCAGTGCACCCTGCCTGTTGTGAATTGTCTGGTCCATGACAAGGACGGGCGGGAGCAAAAGAGCCTTTCCTCTAAGGAGCGGCATGCGCACGCGCAAAGCGTGTATCATTTGCGGGAGGTCTGCGGGGATCTTGGCGGCAAGCAGGTGATCTTGGTGGATGACATCGTCACCTCGGGTGCTACCCTGTCGGCGTGCGCAGAGCTTTTGCGTAAGGGCGGAGCCGGGCAGATCATTTGCCTTTGCGCGGGCAGACGTTAAAAAAAGAGACTTTTTCATAAAAACTTCTTTGGGACAGTATCACATCGGATAGTGTCCCAATTTTTTTCAAAAAAATTTTG